>DAITOE010000045.1:0-7304 GCA_036834245.1 Clostridia bacterium
TGCTGTTTCCCATCACCGGCCGCTTGAAGGATGGGGCCTACACTCATGAGGGGCAAAGATACGACTTGCCTCCCCACGGCTTTGCAAAAAGGAAGCCCTTCAGGGTGGAGCACCAGGATGCCCGCAGCATCTCCCTGCTGCTGGAGGCGGATGAGGAAACGCTGGCCGTCTATCCCTTCCGCTTCCGCCTGCGCTGCCGCTATGCCCTGGGGGACAAGGGCCTCACCATCAGCCGGGAGGTGGAGAACTTGGACGCAACAACCCTCTGGTTTTCCATGGGGGAACACCCGGGCTTTTCCACCAGCCCCTTTGGGTCAAGCCTGGAGGACTGCGAGCTTGTATTTCCAAAGCCGCAGACTGCGGACAACCTGCTGGTCAATTCCCAGGGCCTGCTGAGTAGCTGGGAAAGCTACTTGCACCAGCAGGACCGCATCCCACTGAACCGTCAGGTGTTTCAGGCCAAGGACAGCCTGCTGCTGGAAGGCCTTGACGCCCCTTGGGTGGCCCTGCGGGGCAAAGGCCGGGACCGCGGCCTCCGGGTGGGGATTGAAGGCTTCCCTGTTTTGGTGCTGTGGACGCCGGCACGCGGGGGCGACTTGATTTGCATCGAGCCTTGGCACGGGCTGCCAGATCCGGCAGAAGGCACCGGGGAACTGCGGGACAAGCCCGGCATCCAGCGCCTTGCGCCGGGACAGGCTTTCTCCTATCAGCTGAAGATCGAACTTGAATGAAAGAGGACTGTATGAAGGGACAACTGCTCATCCGCAATGCCCGCATCCTGCAGGGCGAAGCCCTGGTGGCGGGGGACCTGATGATTGAAAACGGCAGGATTGCCAGCATCCACCTCCCCGGGGAAGGCCCCCAGGTTCCAAACACCCTTGATGCCAAGGGCAGCATGCTGTTGCCGGGCTTTATCGATGTGCACACCCATGGTGCTGTGGGGGTGGATGCCAATGCCGCAAGCAAAGAGGATATGATCCGGCTTTCTGCCTTCAATGCCAGCCAGGGGGCCACTGCCTACCTGACCAGCGTGCTGACGGACACCCCGTCCCAGACGGAGCGGGCCCTCAAGGCCGTGGCCGCAGCCCGCCCGGAAGCCAAGAACCTGCTGGGGGTTCACCTGGAAGGCCCCTTCCTCTCTGTGGCCTACAAGGGCGCCATGCCGGAAAGCCTGCTGCGGCCGGCCGACCCAGACCTGCTGCGCCACTACTGTGATTTGGTGCCGGGCCTGGTGCGCTACGTCACCGTGGCTCCTGAGGTGCCTGGCGTGGCAGAGATGATTGCGGATGCCCCTGAAGGCCTGGTGTTTGCCATCGGCCACTCCGGCGCCAGCTATGAGCAAACCATGGAAGTGATCAAAAGCGGCGCCATGGCCTGCACCCACACCTTCAACGCCATGAAGCTGTTTCACCAGCATGAGCCCGGCATCATGGGCGCCACCCTGGAAAGCGATATCTACTGCGAAGCCATCTGCGACGGCCGGCACCTGCATCCCGGCAGCCTGCGCATGCTGATCAAGTGCAAGGGCTGGGACCGGGTGGTGGCCGTCAGCGACAGCATCATGGCCGCGGGACTGCCAGACGGCCAGTACAAGCTGGGGGTCAACGACGTCACCGTGCTGGAGGGGGATGCCAAGCTCACCGGCACCAATGTGCGCGCCGGCAGCACCCTAACCCCCCTTCAGGGCTTCAAAAAGGCGCTGGAATTCACCGGTGCTTCCATCGGCCAGGTGTCCAGGCTGTTTTGTGAGAACCCCGCGCGCCTCATGGGCCTGGAAAGCAAGGGCCGCATTGCGCCCGGGATGGATGCGGACCTGCTGCTGCTGACGGAGGGCCTTGATCTGAAGGCCACCATCGCAGGCGGCCACATCATCTATCAGGAAGGGGTGCTTTGATGGCCAGGGACAAACTGGTGGTGGTCCACGGGGGCGCACCCACGGCGGTTCTCAATGCCTCTCTGTACGGGGTAATTGACGAAGCTAGGAAGCTGGCGCCCCAGCTTCAGGTCCTGGGGGCCCGCCATGGCACCGGCGGCTTGCTGAAGGAGGACCTGTACGATCTTTCCGCGGTGGACCCGCTGCTCCTACCCCGGCTCCTCACCACCCCCGGCTCTGTCATCGGCAGCTCCAGAACCCCCTTACAAGGGGAGGACTATGCCCAACTGGCCCAGGTGCTGCGCCGCATGGGTGCTAAATATGTCCTCTTCAATGGCGGCAACGGCACCATGGACGCCTGCGGCAAGCTGCGCAAGGCGGATCCGGACCTTAAGGTGATCGGCATCCCCAAAACCATCGACAACGACATCGCCGTCACCGACCACGCGCCGGGCTTTGGCAGCGCAGCCCGCTACCTGGCCCTTGCGGTGCGGGACATCGCGGAGGACGTCCGCAGCCTGCCCATCCACATCAGCGTGGTGGAGGCCATGGGCCGCAACGCCGGCTGGCTGGCAGCTGCTGCCTCCCTGGCGGGGGAGGAGGGCATCGGGGCGGACCTGATCATCCCGCCGGAACTGCCCTTTGACGAGGAGCGCTTCCTGGACCAGGTGCAAACCCTCTACCGCCGCCAGGGCTGTGCCACCATCGTGGTCAGCGAAGGCCTGAAGGACGACCAGGGCATGCCCATTGTGCCGCCCCTGTTGACCATCGGCCGGGCTGTCTACTATGGCGACATCAGCGCCCACCTGGCCAAACTGATCATCGAGCGCCTGAACATCAAAGCCCGCAGCGAGAACCCGGGCATTGCCGGCCGTGCAGGCTCCCTGCAGCAGTCCGAAAGCGACCGGCAGGAGGCAGAGGCCTGCGGCCGGGAGGCCCTGCGCCTGGCGCTGGCGGGGAAAAGCGGCCTGATGGTCACCATCTCCCGCGCAGATCAGGAAACCTACCGCCCCGTCTACGGCGCCACCGACATTGAATCGGTGATGCTGCACGAATCATCCCTGCCAACAGCCTTCCTGAAAGAGGGGGGCGACGGCATCAGCGACAGCTACAAGGCCTGGTGCCGCCCCCTGGTCGGCCCCTTGCCGGATCAATTTTTTGACAGGAGGATCCTGGATTGAAGTACATCTGTCTGAACCTCAAGCGCTTTGAAGTGCCCAGGGAGCTGGGCGGCGTCAACAGCTTTGCCCCCGTTTTGGAGTGGGGCGCTCAGGTGGTTTCCCAGACCCAGCAGGGCCTGTGCGCCCACCAGGACAAAGCCCGCTTCATCAAGTACCTGCCGGAGGCCCATCTGCTGCCTGCCCTTTCGGCCCTGGATCCGGATGCCCCCATCACCCTGGGCTGCCAGGGGCTTCACTGGCAGGATGTGGAAAAAGGCGGCAATTTCGGCGCCTTCACCAGCCTGCGGCCTGCTGCTGCCATGAAAGCCCTGGGGGTGGGCAGCGCCATCATCGGCCATTGCGAGGAGCGCCGCGCCAAGGCAGAGATGCTGTCGGCAGCCGGTGTGCAGGATTTTAGCGTCATCAACCGCCTGCTCAACAAGGAGCTGCAGTCTGCCGCCAAGGCCGGGATGAGCATGCTGTACTGCATCGGCGAACAGGCAGAAGAGCGCAGCCGCTGGCGGGAGGTGCTGGCGGAGCAGTTGCGGCAGGGGCTTCAGGATGTGCCCCGGGAGGGTCTGATGATCGCCTATGAGCCGGTCTGGGCCATTGGCCCCGGCAAGACGCCGCCGGACCGGGAAACCATCCAGGAAACAGCCCGCTTCATCAAGGAGGAAACCGGGGGCCTGCCCCTTCTCTATGGCGGCGGCCTGAAGGCCGACAATGCAGCCATGCTGGCCTCCATTGAGGAAGTGGACGGCGGGCTGATCGCCCTCACCCGGTTTTCCGGCGAGATTGGTTTTTACCCAGAGGAATATCTGGAAATCATCGACATCTATTTAGGAGGACATGCTTGATGCGATTGGAGTTTGAATACGGCCTGGGCATGATGGCGGCGGAGCTGCCGGATGACACCGATGTGTTTGTGCCCGGGGAGACCATGCCGGATCCCCCCTTCATCCCGGAAGACCAGCTGGAAGAAGCCTACCTGAAATCCCTGCACAACCCCATTGGCATGCCGCCCCTGTCCGAACTGGCCTTCCCCGGCGCCAAGGTGACCATCATCTTCCCGGACCGGGTGAAAGGCGGCGAGCAGCCCACCGCCCACCGGAAGATGTGCATCCCGCTGATTCTGAAGGAGCTGTATCAAAAGGGCGTCCGCAAGGAGGACATCCTGCTGATCTGTTCCAACGGCCTGCACCGCAAGAACACCTATGAAGAGGTGCTGGGGGTGCTGGGGGAGGAGTTGGTGAACGAGTTTGGCTACGGCCGGCAGATCATCAACCACGACAGCGAGGACTACGACCAGCTGGTGGACCTGGGCACCACCCAGCGTGGCGACCCGGTGATCATGAACCGGCAGGTGTTTGAGTCGGACATCGCCATCCTGATCGGCCATGTGTCCGGCAACCCCTACGGCGGCTATTCCGGCGGCTACAAGCACAGCGCCACCGGCATCACCCACTGGCGCTCCATCGCCAGCCACCACGTGCCCAAGGTGATGCACAGGCCGGATTTCACCCCCGTGTCCGGCACCTCCCTGATGCGCAGCAAGTTTGATGAGATCAGCATCCACATGGAGGAGAAGATGGGCAAGAAGTTCTTCTGCTGTGATGCTGTCCTGGACACCCGCTCCCGCCAGATTGCCATCTTCTCCGGCTATGCAAAGGAGATGATGCCCCTGAGCTGGCAGGTGGCCGACCAGCGCACCTATGTGCATTATGCCAAAAAGAAATACGACGTGGTGGTCTTTGGCATGCCCACCTTCTTCCACTACGGGGACGGCATGGGCATCAACCCCATCATGCTGATGCAAGCCCTGTCCGCCCAGATGATCCGCTTCAAACGGGTGCTGTCCGACAACTGCGTGTTCATCTGCGCCTCGGCTGCAGACGGCAACTTCCACGTGGACCTGTGGCCCTACACCAAGGAGATGTACGAGATTTTCTCCAGCCGGGAGATGAACACCCTGCCGGACATGAACGAATTGGGAGAACGTTTTGCGGAGAACCCGGAGTACATCCGCAAATACCGGGAGGAGCACGCCTTCCACCCCTTCCACGGCTTCAGCATGATTTCCTGCGCCCATATTGCAGAGATGAATGCGTCGGCCTGCTACCTGGTGGGCACCAAGATGCCGGGCATTGCAAGGGGCATGGGCCTGAAAACCCGGGCCACCATCGAGGAAGCCCTGGAGCACGCCAAGAAGACCATCGTGGGCCCCAATCCCAACATCCTGGCCCTGCCCCGCACCTTCAAGCTGACCTCCGTCCACCTGTGCATGGCGGGGGAGGAAGGCCACAACAACCATGAGGAGGACGTGCATCCATGCCACTGATTCCCATGCGGCCCCTGTTGGAAAGCGCCAGCCAGCACGGCTACGGCCAGGGGGCATTCAACGTAAACGCCATCGTCCAGGCCGAGGCCGTCATCGATGTGCACAGCATGTTCCGGGCGCCGGTGGTGCTGCAGGGTGCAGACCTTGCCAATGGCTTCATGGGCGGCCGGGTGGATTTCATGAACGCCACCCTCGAGGACAAGATCAGGGGTGCCCAGGTGATTGGCGAGGCGGTGAAAGCCCTGGCCAAGGACAGCCCCCTGCCCATCGTCCTCCACCTGGACCACGGCCGGGATTTTGAGTCCGTCAAGGCAGCCATCGCCGGCGGCTACACCTCGGTGATGATTGACGGCTCCAGCCTGCCCTTTCATGAAAACGTGGAACTGACCCGGGAAGTGGTCAAGTACGCCCACCCCCGGGGTGTCAGCGTCGAGGGGGAGCTGGGGGTGCTGGCTGGGGTGGAGGACCACGTCTTCAGCGAGGAATCCACCTACACCAACCCCTTAAAGGCGGTGGAGTTTGTCCGCTCAACCGGGGTGGATGCCCTGGCCATCTCCTACGGCACCATGCACGGGGCATCCAAAGGCAAAGGGGTCAAGCTGCGCCGCGAAATCCCCGTCGCCATCCGGGAGTGCCTGCAGCACGAGCGCCTGTTCTGTGCCCTGGTCAGCCACGGCTCCTCCACTGTGCCCGGCTACATTGTGGAGGAGATCAATGCCCTGGGCGGGAATGTGCAGGGAGCCCACGGCATACCCCTGGCTGAACTGAAGGCGGCCGTTGCAAGCGGCATTGCCAAGATCAATGTGGACACCGACATCCGTCTGGCAGTCACCCGCAACTTCCGGGAGCTGTTTGCCCTCTCCCCGGCGCTTCGGGATGCAGAGGGCATCTCCGGCGTCTGGGAGCTGCTTGCAGCCAAGCCCGAAGCCTTTGATCCAAGGGCCTTCCTGGGCCCCGTCATGGAGATGGTCACCACAGGCAGGGCCGGCAACCCGGAGCAGGAGCTTCTCAGCGGCTGCATCGCCCGGGGCGTACGGGAAGCGGTGGGCAGCCTGATTGTGGAGTTTGGCATGCTGGGCCGCGCGCCCCTGGTGGAGCAAATCAGCCTGGACGAAATGGCGGAGCGCTATGCCGTGATGGCAAAAGCGGGCCGTTAACAGAAAAGGAGGACCTGAATGAGCAAAATTGACAGAGACCGCCGCAACCTGAACCAGAGCAGGGTGCCGCCCCAGATCTGGCTGGTGATCTCCTTTCTGATCGCCATGGTGCTGTGGTACATCCTCTCCATCATCCCAGCCACGTCCCGCAGCTTTCCCAACGTGGTGGAAACCCTGAAGCAGATCCCCGTGATGATCAACCGGGGCGTGCTGTTCAAGGACATCGGCTCCAGCCTCATTTCCGTGCTGGCGGGCTTTGGCATCGGCTTTGCCCTGGCCTTGCCCATCGCCATCCTGATGGCCTGGTACCTGCCGGTGCGCAACATCATCGAGCCCTGGATCCAGTTCATCCGCAACATCCCGCCCCTGGCCTATGTGCCCCTGATCGTCATCGCCGCCGGGGTGGGCAGGAAGCCCCAGATCATCGTCATCACCATCGCCACTTTCCTGACCATGTGCATCACCATCTACCAGGGGGTCATCAACATCGACGAGACGCTGATCAAGGCTGCCAGGGTGCTGGGCGCCAAGGACAGGGACATCTTTGTGCGGGTCATCGCGCCGGCCTCCCTGCCCTTCATCCTCACCGCCATCCGCCTGGGCGCCTCCGTGGCGCTGACCACCCTGATCGCTGCGGAGTCCACCGGGGCCATGCAAGGATTGGGAATGCGGATCCGCAGCCTCAACAGCAGTTTTGAAACCAAGCCGATGCTGCTGTACATCATCATCATCGGCATCATCGGCATCAGCATCGAAAAGCTGATCAAATGGATGGA
>DAITOE010000045.1:7404-11064 GCA_036834245.1 Clostridia bacterium
TCATCATCATCGGCATCATCGGCATCAGCATCGAAAAGCTGATCAAATGGATGGAAAGGAGGCTCACAGGATGGCAAGAGAAGCGCGAGCTGTAAAAGTCAAGATTGACAACGTATACAAGGAGTTTGACGGCCGCAACGGCAAGATGGTGGCCCTCAACGGCGTCAGCCTGGACATTGCAGAAAACGAGTTCATCACCGTCGTCGGCCCCTCGGGCTGCGGCAAATCCACCCTGCTCAACATCATCGCAGGCTTGCTGGAGCCCACTAGCGGCCAGGTGCTGTGCAACGGCGAGGTGGTGAGGGGCACAGGCTCGGACCGGGGCGTGGTCTTCCAGCAGTATGCCCTCTTTCCCTGGCTGACCGTCCGCAAGAACGTGATGTTCGCCCTGGAGATGCGCGGCGTCAAGGGGGAGGAAGCCAAAAAGGAAGCCATGCGCTACCTGGAAATGGTGCAATTGGAGAAGTTTGCCGACCACTACCCCAAGGAGCTGTCCGGCGGCATGAAGCAGCGGGTGGCCATCGCCCGTGCCTATGCGGCCAGGCCCCAGGTGCTGCTGATGGACGAACCCTTTGGCGCCCTGGACGCCCAGACCCGCACCCAGCTGCAGACAGAGCTTCTGAACACCTGGGAGCGGGAGCGCATCACCTGCTTCTTCATCACCCACGATGTGGACGAGGCCATTCTTCTGGCCAACCGGGTCATCATCATGAGCGCCCGCCCCGGCCGCATCAAGGAGATCGTGGACATCGACATCCCGCACCCCCGCACCCAGGAAACCAAACTGACCCAGGAGTTCATTGAAATCCGCAACCACATCTGGGCAGAGGTTTACCAGGAATTCCTGGCGGTGCGCAAATAATTCGAACATTCTTGGGCAAAAAGCCCTGGAAGTAATAAAAGAGGAGGAACCCACATGAAACGTATCCTGTCCCTGACCCTGGTGCTTTGCCTGGCTGCGGTGCTCTTCGCAGTGCCCGCCGGTGCCGAAGCCACCAAAACCCTCAACGTCGCCTACATGCCCAACTATGCCAGCCTTTGGTCCGTCGTCACCGGCATCCGCGCCGGCTTCTTCGAGGAGGAAGGCCTGAAGATCAACCTGGTGGAGTTTGCCGACGGCCCCACCATCATCGCCGCCATGGAAAACGGCTCCATCGATATCGGCTACATCGGGCCGGGCGCCCACAGGCTGGCCATCCAGGGCCGCACCAAGATCTTCAGCTTCTCCCAGATTGGCAATGCTGACGAAGTGCTGGGCCTGAAGTCCCACGGCGTGGGAAAGCCCGAGGACCTGAAGGGCAAGAAGGTGGGCTATGCCTCCGGCACCTCCAGCGAGACCATCCTCCAGTACGTGCTGGAGCGGGCCAACCTGACCTGGGAAGACATCCAGGCCTTTGAAATGGACGCTTCCGCCCTGGTCACCGCCGCTTCCTCCGGGACCCTGGACGCCGTGGCTGCCTGGTCCCCCTCCACCTTCACCATCAAGGAACAGCTGAAGGACGACGTGGTGATGCTGGGCAACAACGTGATGTTCACCGACAAGGCCGCCTCCGTCGCCTCCTGGATCGTGATGCCCAAGTACTACGAAGACAATGCCGACACCGTGCTCAAGTTCACCCGTGCCCTGTACAAGGCCATGGACTACCAGCAGGACAACGTGGAAGAGACCTGCAAATGGGTGGCCGAGCAGGTTGCCCAGGACTTTGATGTCATCTTCGCCCAGCGGGGCGACGCCGACTGGCCCTCCTCCGAAGAGGTGGTGACGATGGCCAAGGACGGCACCCTCAAGGCCTACTACCAGACCCAGCAGGACGCCTTCCTGGCCTCCGGCGCCGTGGAAGAAGCCGTGCCCGTTGAAGACTATGTGTACTTCGACAACATGATCAAGGCGGGGGAATAATCCCAAAGCCTATCTCCTGCCCGGAGGGCTCCGTGCCCTCCGGGCAGGCAACTGAAAGGAAACAGCCATGGACACCCAGTGGATTTCATCGCCCAAGGTCAGCCCGGAGCACCTGGACAAGGCCCGGGCAGCCTGGGAAATGCTCATGTCCCGGCCGGCCGCCTACCAGGACAGCCTGGGCTGGCTTTCCCTGGAGGACTCCGCCATTGATTGCCTGAGGGACATCAAGGAGTTTGCTGCAGAAATCCGGCAGGAAGCGGATGCCCTGGTGGTGATTGGCGTGGGGGGCTCCAACCAGGCCGCCCGGGGCGTTATCGAGGCCATGGGCGCACGAGGCATCCAGATCCACTGGGCCGGCAACACCCTGTCCCCCCATGCGCTGGGGCAGCTCCTGAAAGCCCTGGAGGGCCAGCGCTACTATATGCAGGTGATCGCCAAGAACTTTGAAACCCTGGAGCCGGGGGCCACCTGGCGGGTGCTGCGTCAGGAAATGCAAAAGCGCTTTGGCCGGGAGGCCGCCGCCCGGCAGACCATCCTGACCGGCACCTTGTCCAGCCGCCTTCATGAGATGGCAAAGGAGCAGGGCATGCGCTTCTTGCCCTTTCCGGGGCCTGTGGGCGGGCGGTTTTCCGCCTTTACCCCGGTGGCGCTGCTGGCCCTGGCCACAGCCGGCCTGGATGTGGACGCGTACCTGCAGGGCTTTTTACGGGCCATGAAGGAGATGGGGGAGGGCCAGGGCTTTGCCCTGCCCTACGCAGCCTGGCGCTATGGCTGCTGCCTGAAGGGCGTTCAGGTGGAGATGCTGTGCGCCTTTGAGCCCCGGCTGGAGCGCCTGGCCCGCTGGTGGCGGCAGCTCTTTGGCGAAAGCGAGGGCAAGGAGGGGAAGGGCATCTTCCCCAGCTATGCCATCTACTCGGAGGACCTCCATGCCATCGGCCAGTATGTCCAGGAGGGCAGCAGAATCCTGGCTGAAACCTTCATCACCGTCACAGACCCCGGCGTTGATGTGCCGGTGCCGGAGGACAGGGCCAGCCGGGATGGCTTTGACTACCTGGAAGGCATGGGCTTTGCCGGCATCAACCAGAAGGCAGAGGAAGCCAGCATTGCAGCCCACCGCCAGGTGCTGCCGGTGTTTCAGATTGCGCTGCCGAAAATTGACGAAGAAAACATCGGCTGGCTGTATGCCCAGTTCATGGCGGCCTGTGCTGTGTCTGCCAGGCTGATTGATGTAAACCCCTTCAACCAGGAAGGGGTGGAGGATTACAAACGCCGCATGTTTGCGGCCCTTGGGAGGTAAGGATGAAAACGTATTACAGCCTGAAGGCTGAGGAGCTGGCCCAGGGCGCCCGGATTCCCCTGATGCGCCTGAACGAATCCGGCGAGGTGTTCTACGAACTGGCCCTTGCCATGATCCGGGCCATTGAGGACAACAACCGGGAGGGCAAGCCCACGGTACTGATTTTGCCGGTGGGGCCTGTGGGCCAGCACCCCATCTTTGTGCGCCTGGTGAACCAGCGCCGGCTGGACATGACCCGCGTGTGGATCTTCAGCATGGACGAGTACCTGGACCAGGACGGCCAGTGGATTCCGGAGTCCAACCCCCTGTCCTTCCGGGGCTTTATGAACCGCCAGGTCTACAGCCGCATCCATCCGGAGCTGCTGCCCCCGGAGGAGCAGCGCATCTTCCCCGACCCCAAGGATCCCGAGGCGGCAGACCTGCTGCTGGCCTCCCTGGGCGGGCCGGACCTGTGCATCGGCGG
>DAITOE010000046.1:0-10662 GCA_036834245.1 Clostridia bacterium
TGGAGGACTTCAACGCCATTGAAGGCACCGAAGCCCAGGGCCAGACCACCATCCTGGGCAAGAACTCCGGCACCACCTATTTCCTCACCTTCATCCTCATGATGATGGTGTACATGATTGTCCTCATGTACGGGGCCACCGTCTCCTCCATCATCGCCCGGGAAAAGGACAGCCGCACCATGGAGATCCTCATCACCTCCACACGGCCCTCCGCCCTCATCCTGGGCAAGGTGGCCGCCGCCGGGGTGGCCGCCGTCATCCAGTTCGGCCTGGTGGTCCTGGCCGCCGTCATCGGCTTCCAGCTGAACAAAAGCACCTATCCCCCGGAGATCGCCATGATGGTCTCCGGCACCCTCACCACCGGCTACCTGCTCACCTTCCTCTTCTTCTCCTTCTTCGGCTTCATCCTCTACCTCTTCCTCTACGCCGCCCTGGGCTCCACCGTCAGCAAAATGGAGGACCTGGGCAGCGCCACAGGCCTGGTACAGTTCCTCTTCATCTTCGGCTATGTCATGGCCTCCATCGCCGCCCAGACCCCTACCTCCACCCTGGCCGTGGTCGCCAGCATCATCCCCTTCTCCGCCATCATGGTCATGCCCATGCGGGCCGGGGTCATCACCGTGCCCTGGGGCCAGCTCATCTTAGCCGGCGCCCTCATGCTGGTCTTCGTCGCCTTCTTTGCCTACCTCTCCATCAAGATCTACCGCTGGGGCAGCCTCAACTACGGCAACAAGACCAGGCTCACCCGGATTGTGAAGGAAGCCCTCAGGAGAGAGAACCGGTAGGGCAGCGGGGGACGAGCCTTAGGAACGATTTGGGGATTTCATCCCCCAAACCCCCTGCCCGGGGCCATTGGCCCCGGACCCCGGAATTGTTCCAGGGTTTGTTACATCGCAACGTTAGATAAAGGCAGTCCGTGTTTTGGATTGCCTTTTCTGTTGGGCGCTGTTGGTTTATAATCCATAGCAACACATGATTGGATGTACGAATTGATGAAAACTGTAATAAATCAGCAGGACTTACTCAACCAGCATCACAGCGTCGAAGGCCTGATCATCCGCCAGGAAGTCCCGGACGACCATCGGGAAACCGAGGAATTGGTGCGGGAGGCCTTTTTCAACCGCTACAAACCCGGCTGTGACGAGCATTACCTGATGCACCGGCTGCGGCAGGCCCCGGATTTTCTGCCCTGGCACAGCCTGGTGGCAGAATATGACGGGGCTGTTGTCGGCCAGGTGATGCTGTCCCCGGCTGCTATCATGCAGGACAGCCAGGCAGCCATTCCCCTTCTCACCCTGGGCCCGGTTTGTGTGCTGCCTGCCCTCGTTGGCCGGGGTGTGGGCAGCGCCCTGATGCGGGCTGCCATTGCAAACGCCAGCCACCACGACGCCCGGGCCATCCTCCTGATGGGGGACCCGGGCTATTACCAGCGCTTTGGCTTTGTCCCGGCTGCCCGCTTTCACATCCGCCTGCCGGAGGCAGGCAGCCAGGACGCGCCCTTTTTCATGGCCCTGCCCATGTATCAAGGGGCCCTGGACCATGCAGCCGGCCTCTTCCAGCTGTCCCCCGTGTTTGACGACTACACCGAGGGTTTTGACGCCTATGACAGCAGCTTCCCCCACCGGAGGAAGCTGCGCTTGCCGGGACAATTGGTATAATGTGGCTTAGGCGGACACCCTGTCCGTTTTTTTCTTGATGCCCAGTTTACCCAGCACTTTCTGCCGCCTGAGGCGGCGTTTTTCTTTCAATGCCAGCCGCTCCCCCAAATCCCGGGCGCCCACGCCGTACACCAGGTACAGCACCAGGCCGGACACAATCATCACAAACACCGTGGAGGCCGCCCTGCGGCCCGAGGCGTTGACATTGAAGCCGTACAGCCCCTCCTCCCGGGTCATGGACTGCATCACCATGGCGTAGGTGGTGCCGTAAGAGGAGGCGAAGGTGGCCCCCATGTCGTACTCTGTAAACAATGAATTGAAGTTCAAGGCAAACACCGCCAGCACACTGGGCAGAATAATGGGCAGCTTGATTTTCATCATGGTGGTCAGCCCCCTGGCCCCCAGGTTCCGGGCCGCGTCCTCCAGTTCGTCGTCAATGGCGTAATAGGCCGCCTTGATCATCCGCAGGGAGAAGGGCAATTTCACCACCGTGTAGGCGATGATAATCAAAAGCCGCACGTTTTCCATGTAGTACAGGTTGGCATTGCCCACATAGAACAC
This sequence comes from Clostridia bacterium, assembly GCA_036834245.1. Taxonomy (GTDB): domain Bacteria; phylum Bacillota; class Clostridia; order Christensenellales; family Aristaeellaceae; genus UBA6115. Next base: position 2,220 of record DAITOE010000046.1, read on the forward strand.
GTCGTTGCTGTTGAAATAGGTGCGGTAGGAATAGCAAATCAGGATGGTGGGCAGCAGCCAGGGGAACAGCAGGGCGTACTCCAGCCACACCCCGGTTTTTTTGTGCTTGAAGATGTAGTTCACCGCCGCCACCACAATCACACAGGCCAGGGCCGCCGCGATGGCGGACAAAATAAAGCTGGTCCGGATGCCCCCCAGGGTGTCCGCATTGGCAAACAAGCCGGAGATGGCCCCCTCCCGCACCCGGTAGGTGCCCCTGGAGGTCAGGTAAGAGTAGTCCGCCTGGCCAAAGAAGTTCAGCAGCGTCCAGTTGGAGACATCCAGGGTCTTCATCCGGATGGCGCCATAGGTCTGGAAGGAGAAGATGATGATCATCACCACCGGGGTCATGTAGATCACAAACAGCACATAGGCGTAGATATGGGCCAGCACATTGGCCAGGGGGTTGTGGATCTTCTGCTTCACCAGCTTGGCCTTGGTCTTGGACACCGACAGATAGTGTCCCTTGCGCTCATAGGCGGACAGCCCTGTCAGCAGCACGATGGTGAACAGCGCCAGGATGATGGACAGCAAGGCCGCCCGGGCCTGGGGGAAGGCCTCGTCCGCGATGCTGGAGCCCGCCAGGCGCACGATCTCCGGGTTGATGGAGTCATAGCCCAGCAGGGTGGGGGCCGACATGGCGCACAAGCCGGTGATGAAGGTCATCACCGTCAGGGAAAAGATGGTGGGAATCAGGGTGGGGAACACCACCTTCCACAGCACCTTCATGGGTTTTGCCCCCAGGTTCCTTGCCGCCTCCACGGTGTTGAAGTCGATGTTCCGGATGGCGTTCCGCAAAAACAGCATGTGGTTGCTGGTGGTGGCGAAGGTCATGGTGAACATCACCGCGTTGAAGCCCGAGAACCAGTTCTTGTCCACCTGGGGGTAGGCATTGTGCAGGGCCGTGGTTAAAATGCCGTTGTTGTCATACAGGAACAGATAGCCCGTCACCAGGGCCACCCCGGAATAAATCAGGGTGGTCATATAGCCCATCCGGAGGATTTTGGCGCCCTTGATGTCAAAATATTCCGTCAGCAGCACGATGGAAATGCCCACCACGTTCACCGTCAGAATCAGCCCCACCCCCAGTTTCAGGGAGTTGAGCACATAGGTGCCCATGTTGCCGGCGAAGAAAAAGCGGATGACCGCAAAGGGGTCCGCCCGGCCGTCCGCCGTTTTGGTGGAGAAAATCTGGGTCAGCGTGTTCCAGTTGGGCAAAATCATGAAGCCCATGAACAGGTAGATGAACAGGCCGATGCCAAAGAGGCGGAAGAGGTTTTCGGGCTTGAGCCAGCGGGCCTGGGTCTTCATGGCGTGCCCCCTTCCCCCGGGGCATAGCTCATCACGTCCCCCGGTTTGATCAGCAGCTGCACCTCCTGCCCCGTTTCAAAGATGCGCAGGCCGTCGTTACGCACGATGGACCGGATGGTCTGCTGCGCAGTTTCCACGGTGTATTTGATGTACATGCCGTAGTATTCCCGGCTTGCTATCCTGCCGGCAACCAGGGGCTCCCCGCCCTCTTCCTCCGGGTTGATGGCCACCCGCTCCAGGCGCACATAGTGGTTCATCCCCGGGTCCAGGTGCTGGCCCCCCTGGTTGATGAAGGCCACCATCTGGGGGGTCAGGGGGTTGATGTCCCCGATGAAATTGCACACAAACTCGGTCTTTGAGTGGTTGTACACCTCGTTGGGCGTGCCCACCTGCTCAATGATCCCCTTGTTGAACACGGCAATCCGGTCCGACAGGGTGAGGGCCTCCTCCTGGTCGTGGGTGACGTAGATGGTGGTGATGCCGAAGTTCTGCTGCATATGCTTCAATTCATTGCGCAGCTGCACCCGCAGCTTGGCGTCCAGGTTGGACAGCGGCTCGTCCATGCAGATGATGGCCGGCTCCGTCACCAGCGCCCGGGCGATGGCCACCCGCTGCTGCTGGCCGCCGCTGAGCTGGCTCACCGCCTTGCCCAGCTGCTCTTCCGACAAATCCACCTTCCGGGCGATTTCCTCCACCTTCTCCTTGATCTCCCCGGCCTTCATCTTTTTGATCTTCAGGCCAAAGGCGATGTTGTCCCGCACCGTCATGGTGGGGAAGAGGGCGTAGCTTTGGAACACGATGCCGATGTTGCGCTCCTCAATGGGCACCGGGGTGATGTCCTCCCCCCGCACATACACCCGGCCGCTCACCGGCTGGATAAAGCCCGCGATCACCCGCAGGGTGGTGGTCTTGCCGCAGCCGGAAGGGCCCAGGAAGGTGAAAAACTCCCCCTCCTTCACCTGGACGTTGATTTGGTCAAGGGCGGTGAAATCCCCGAACTTCACGGTGATGTCTTGCAGGCGGATCATGCTGGCCTCCTTGGTGGGATGAGGGATGAGTACGGATGGGGGTTGCACCCCCATGCCCCCGCCCGGGGCCGTCGGCCCCGGACCCTCTTTTCCTGAAGATGCTTAAAGTGGATGTGCAGGTACGGCAGGTGTTGCTTTTTGATGGCGTTTGGCGGGCCGTTGACACGGCCCGCCAAACGGTGTTGTTTCAGGTGTTGGTTTCGTATTATTTGCTCTGGGTCAAGGTGCTCCAGTCCAGGCTGTCCCAGTCCGGCTCCTTGACGGCGGAGGCCGCGTCGGCCCAGAAGAAGCCCAGGTTGGTCATGATGTTGGTCCATTCCGCGGCATGGGCTGCCACATACTCGGCATAGATCATGTCCGTGCCTTCCACCTTGGTGAGGGCGAAGTTCTTGATGGTGTAAATCGGGGGCTTGCCGTCGGGATAGAGGGCTTCAACCGCCTTTTCGTTGCAGGGGTAGGAGTCAAACTCCTCGCCCCACATGGCCTGCACCTCAGCGCTGCCAAACCACTCGGCAAAGGCGGTGACGGCCTCGGTCTGCTCCTCCGTCCTGCCGGGGCGGTCCAGGATGCCCAGGTATTCGGCGATGTAGTAGGTGCCGTCCTCAATGTCCACCAGGGCCCAGTTTTCCGGCTCCATGGTGCCGATCAAGGGGTTCTTGGAATCCTCCGCCGCGGCATCAATCTTGCCGTAGAGGGAGCTGGAATAGAAGGTGCCCACCTGCACATCGCCCCGGTTCAAGGGATCAAAGCCATAGCTGTCACCGGTGAAGATGCCGTTTTCGCAGTACTTCCACAGCATCTTCCAGCCGTCGATGCTCACGCCGCCCGCCGGGGAGGCCGGGTCGATGAAGGCGTACAGCAGGGAGGTGTTGATGTTGGAGTTGGTGGTGCCCCCCACCCGGCCCTGGCGGTACCAGGTGTAGCCGCTGTCCACCAGGTCAGCCCAGTGCTTGAATTTCAGCTCCTTGCCGTTGGTGCCCAGTTCGTCCGTGCGGTAGAGCATCAGGATGTTCTGGATCACCAGGCCGTAGGCCTTGCCGGGGTAGGCATACTCGCCCACTTCGTCGGCCCAGGAGGGCGTCCAGTCCACCAGCTTCAGGTTTTCGTAGGTGCCGCCCACCACCTGGCTCCAGCGGGTTTCGTTGAGGCCGAAGAGGATGTCCCCGTCCTTGTTCTCGTTGGCGGCCTGGATGGCGCCCACGTCCCCGGTGACCACGGTGGTGTCGTCAATGGAGATGGTGAAGCCCGCCGCCTTGGCGGTGTTCTTCAGCCAGGTGGTGCGCTCGGTGGAGTTGGAGTTGGAGTAGATGCGGATGGTGGTGCCGGAATAGTCCTTGGCCAGGGCGGTGCCCGTCAGGGACAGCAGCAAAGCCGCCACCAGTGCAAACAACAGCAGTTTCTTCATGAAAAGTCCTCCTTGATTTTATTGTCTGGCATGATTATACGGGATAGCCTGCCATTACACAAGCAAAAACCATGGACAAAAGGCCCGGAACCCTTGAAAACACCGCACTTGCTGTGATAGTATAAGCCATCTCTGAATAGGAAAGCGAGGTAACCCACCATGAAGAAAATCGGCAAGGAGTTCAAGGAGTTCATCATGCGGGGCAACGTGCTGGACATGGCGGTGGGCGTCATCATCGGCGGCGCCTTCGGCAAGATTGTCTCCAGCCTGGTCAATGACGTGCTCATGCCCGTCATCGGCCTGCTCACCGGCGGCCAGAACGTGAACAACCTCTTTGTGCCCCTCACGAAGACCGACGTCACCTACGCCACCGTGGAAGCCGCCCAGGAAGCCGGTGTGGCCACCCTCAATTACGGCATGTTCATCCAGACGGTGATTGACTTCCTGATCATCGCCCTGAGCATTTTCCTCTTTGTGAAGGCCATCAACAGCCTGCGCAGGAAGGAAGAGCCCGCCCCCGCCCCTGCCCCCCGCCTGTGCGACTTCTGCCGCCAGGAAGTGGCCGACGATGCCACCCGCTGCCCCCACTGCACCAGCGAACTGAAGGCGGCCGAATAAACAGCCATGAACGATTTTCGCTGCTTTATCTGGGATTTTGACGGCACCCTCTACGACACCTACGACCGGATTGTCCGGGCGGTGAAAAAGGGCATGGCCGACATGGGGCTCACCGCAGAGGGCCTGGACCTGAAGGCCCTGGCCAAGTCCACCCTCAGGGGCGCCTGCGAAACCATTGCAGGGGACCGGGCGGATGAGCTGCTCTCCCGCTATTTCCTGTATGCGGAGGACGAAGGCCCTGAGAGCATGCAGCCCTACGAAGGCTGCGAGGAAGCCCTGAAGGCCATCGTGGACAACGGCGGCTTCAACTACCTCTACACCCACCGGAATGAGACCGCCCTTGCGGCTTTACGACGGGATGGCCTGGAGCAGTATTTCCGGGACTTCATCACCGACGAAGCGGACTTCCCCAGCAAGCCGGCCCCGGACGCCCTCAACTGGCTCATCGGCCAGCACCACCTGGAGCGCAGCGAATGCGTGATGATCGGCGACCGCTTGATCGACGTGATGGCCGGCAAAAACGCCGGCATCACAAGCGCCCTCTTTGACCCGGAGCGCTTCTACAAGGAGGAGGACGCGGATTTCTTCTTCACCCGGCTCGCCGACATCCCCAAAGTGCTGATGGAGGAGGCCCTGTCCCACGAACCAGCGGATCAATGAACCCACTCCCCAAGAGGTAGGCGCCCTGCCTGCCTCTTTTTTTACTGGACGAAAGCTTTAACGCACTCATGGGCAGAGCAATTTTTTGTCACCCGCAAAGACGAATGAAGGAGGCGTAGTCGCAGCCTACGCTGACTGAATGAGTCAAAGCGGTGGCGAAAAAGGGCCTGCTCATGGAAGCGTTAAAGATTGAGTCCAGTATAATGACTGAAAAGGAGGGCCCATGCCCACACAATGGAAAACCCACCTGGACCGGCTGATGGCGCGGGGCGCCAGCTATGCCGATGTCCGCTACTACCCCCGCCACGACAGCAACATGCTGGTGATGATGAACGGCAACCTGATGGCTTTCCAGCAAAGCGGCCAAAGCGGCTTTGGCGTGCGGGTGCTGGCAGACGGCGCCTGGGGCTTTGCCGCCAGCAGCGATTTAAACAGCATCAGCGCCGTCTTTGACCAGGCCCTGTCCAACGCCAAAAGCGCCGCCACCAGGACCGCGCGGCCGGTGCGCCTGTCGGACAAGGAGCTGCTGTCCGGGCAGTTCACCTCCCCCTGCGTAATGGACCCCACCCAGGTGCCCCTGGATGAGCAGGTGGGCTTCTTAACCCGGATGGACGGCCTGATGAACCAGCAGGGGGTGGTTCAGCGCATGGGCTTCATCATGTCCGAAAGCAAGCGCATCGAATACTACGACACCGAAGGCGGCCGGACTGAAAAAGAGATCCGGGAGCTGTTCCCCAACCTGATGGTCCAGGGCCTGGACACCGACCGGCAGATGCAAAGCCGCCACTACAGCCCGCCCCGCCTGGGGATGACCCGGGGCTGGGAGATAATGCAGACGGAGCATTTTGACGCCCAGGCGGCGCGCATCGTCCGGGAATTGAACGAGACCCTGTCGGCGCCCCCCTGCCCCAGGGATGTGCGCAGCGTTATCCTGATGCCGGACATCATGTTCCTCCAGGTCCACGAGACCATCGGCCACCCCCTGGAGCTGGACCGCATCCTGGGCTATGAACTCAGCTACGCCGGCGGCTCCTTCGTGCGGCTGTCCGACTTCGGCTCCCTGCGCTACGGCAGCGAGATGCTGAACGTCCGGGCGGACGCCCTGCTGGAGAACAGCCCCGGCTCCTTCGGCTTTGACGACGAGGGGGTGAAGGCGCAAAACAACATGCTGATCAAAGACGGCATCCTGGTGGGGGCCATCACCTCCCGGCAGATGGTGATGGAAGCCAACGAGAAGCTGGGCAGGGAGGAGTTCACCGGCTCCGGCGGCACTGCCCGGGCCAGCGCCTTCAACCGGGCGCCCCTGGAGCGGATGACCAACATCTCCGTGGACCCGGGGACGGACGGCAGCCTTGAGGACATCATCTCAAAAACCGAGAAGGGCATCGTCCTCTCCGGGGACAAGAGCTGGTCCATCGGCAGCAACCGGGAGCAGTTCCACTTCGCCAACCACTACGGCTACCTGGTGGAGGACGGCCAGAAAAAGGGCGTGGTGCGCTCCTGCGCCTATTCCGGGGACACCCTGCCCTTCTACAACAGCCTGAGTATGGTGGGGGACGCAAGCACCTGGGAGGTGCAGTACGTCCCCAACTGCGGCAAGGGCATGCCCTCCCAGGTGATGCAGCTGGGCCACGGCGTCCCGGTCTGCCGCTTTGACAACGTGAAGGTAGGTGAATGAGATGACGCGACCGGACTTGAAAGCCGCCCTGCTCGCCCTGCGGGAATATGCCCTCCAGCAGGGGGTGAAGGCCCACCTCTCCCTGCACCGGGAGGACAGCCACCTGGTGCGCCTGGCCAACGGCAATGTGTCCTTAAACACCACGGAGCACATCACCAGCCTGGAGGTCACCGCCTTTGACGGCCCCCGCAGCGCCACCAGCCAGCGCATCCTGGATTTGTCCGACACGCAGGCCCTGAAGGCCACCGTGGACCAGGCCCAGGCCATGCTGGCCCACGCCAGCCCCCTCTCCTACACCCCCACCTTCCCGGTGATTGAAAAGGACAGCCACCACAGCGCCCGCTATGACGAGGCCCTGGCCTATCTCAGCAATGAGGACATCCTGGCCTATATCCAGCAGTCCGTCAGCGGCCTGGAGGATGGGGACGTCACCCTGGGGGGCAGCTTCTCCGTGGGCAGCACCGAGGAAATCACCCTGTCCACCGCCACCCCCCATGCGGTGTCCCACCGCTTCAGCGATGCCCAGGTCACCCTGGTGCTGGCGTCCGAGCAGGACAAATGGGAAATCAACGCCGAGCAAAGCGCCGAGGTGCTCAGCGACCTAAAGCCCCAGGCCATGCACGCCCGGCTGGCCTACCTGAAGGACAAATACACGACCTGCAGCGCTGTGCGCCTGCCCCTGGGCCCCCAACGGGTGGTCTTCGGCCCGGCGGCCATCGCCGAATACCTGGGCTTCCTCACCCGCTTTGGCCTGAGCGGCTGGTTCATGAAGCAGGGCAGGGGCATCCACAAGGCCAGGGACGTCGGCAAACAGGTGCTGTCCCCCCTGGTGACGGTGACGGAAGGCCCGGACAACCAAGGCGCCTTTCCCCTGCCCACGGACCGCTATGGCCGCGCCCGGCAGCAGCAGGCCTGGTATGATGCCGGGGTGCTCACAGGCTTCCAGTATGACCAGGACACCGCCGATGAATTCGGGGAGCAGCCCACCGGCCACGACCTGGGCCCCAGCTTTGCCCTCCTGCCCGGGGACCGGCCTCACACCGACATGGCGGACCTGCAAACCCTGGCCAGGGAGGAGGGGGACCTTCTCTACGTGCCCTACCTCCACTACACCGGGGTGGTCAGCGCCACCCAGGGACTCATCACCGGCACCTCCCGCTTTGGCGCCCTGCTGTTCAAACAGGATGGCAGCATCCAGGTGCCCTACAACGTGCGCTTCACCGAAAAGTTGGCGGACATCTTTGGCACGAAACTGCAATGGCTGTCCCGGGGGCAGTCCGTCTACAACCTGTCGGACACCTACGGGCAGCGCAATCCCCGAGCCCTTTTAGTGCCCAGCCTGATGTGCTGTGACGGGGTGAAGGTGGAAATCAGCAATTCCAGCTACTGATATTGAAGTCTGCCGGCAACAGCGGTCAAACCTGGGTGATTTTCTCGGAAAACCATCCATTCTGAGGGGCGCGGCCCCTCTTTTTGTGCGCAGTTTCCCGCCTGCACGCAGAAAAACCTTCGAGAATCCGGCTGATTTGTGCGTTTGGCCGCAGATTGTTTCCTGGCCGGAATGCTATCGTATACAAGGCGATCCCGCGCCGGGCACTTGATTCTGTGCACCGGTTTCCCGTATACTGAGGGGGTAAGGACGCTTCAAATCAAAGGAGGATATTTTATGTTCAAAAAGACCCTGTCTCTCCTGCTTTGCCTGGC
>DAITOE010000047.1:0-6756 GCA_036834245.1 Clostridia bacterium
ATCTCCTCATTGATGGCCCGGGTGCTGTCCTCAATGCCTTCAGGCTTCACCCCTTCCATGGCCATCTTCAGGCCTGCGAGGATGTCATCCCGGCGCTTGCGGTCCAGCTGCTCAATCCGGGGGCACAGGTGCACCGCCTGGGCAAAGCGCCTGCGCTCCTCCGCCTGGTTGTCAAACCGGCGGGCCTCTGTTTCTTCAATCGCCTGAACCAGCAACTCATTGGCCATGGGCTTCCCTCGCTTCCTTCAGCAAATCCGGGCCGCTGGCGGGCACATCCGTGCCGCCCGGCTGGTTGTCATACTCCTGGAAGGCCACCTTCCGGCGCTTTGCAGGCGGCGCTTTTTCCCCTTCTGCCCGGGCCTCTGCCAGGGTTTTGATGCCCTTCTTCTGCCAGTTTTCCAGCACCCTGTCCATATAGCTCAACTTCTTCCGGGCGGAACGGGCCCCTGCAGCTGCTTCCAGAATCAGGGCCTCGCTGTGCCCTTTTTCCAGCCAGTCCCGGTAGCGCACCAGGTCCACCTCCCCGATGCGGCCTTCCATGCCGGAGGCCTCAAACACCGCATGCATCTGGGGCAGGTACTGCTTCAGCTTCTTCAGGTGGCTCACCACCTGCTTTTCTGATGTCAAACCTTGGCTGGCCCAGGAGATCAGCTGGGGCTCCACATCTTCAAACTTGCCGCCCCGGGCCCGGACAGATTTGGCTGCCAGTACAATCAGCCCGGCTTCATAGGACGCGCGCAGCAGCAAGTAGGCCGGCAGCAGGGTGTAGGGGCTCAACTGGGACAGGCCCAATTCCTTAAGCACCTGCTTCACCTGGTCCAGGTCCTGGCTTTCTTCCTGGAAATGCCGGCTGATGGCCTCAGGTTTCTTGTTGTCCACCTTGTTTCTGATGCGGTCCAGGATGCCGTTGAGGTAAGAGAAGGAGGGCGTGTTGGCAGCGGCGGTCTCCTGGCAGGCCACGATGATGGCCTTGTCGTCAAAGCCCCATTGCTCCGTCCATTTCCGGTACAGGGCCAATTCCGGCTCCGTGGGCAGCCGGCGCAGGTTGAACTGCTGCAGCACCGCCCGGGCGCCAGCGTGGGTGCGTTTGCTGTGGCTGAAAAACTGCTCGGCCTCCTCGGTGGTGGATATGCCGTCCTCCTTCATCATCACCGCCGTGGTCTGGGCGCTTTTGAAGGAGAAATGCGCACCCCGGGTGTCCGCAAAATAGTTCAGCAGCATCAGCACGATTTCCTGGGGCAGGCCCAGGTCCTCCACCCATTCGTAGGCCATGGCGATGTCGCTTTCCCGCAGCTTCCTGCGGCTGCCCAGCTGGGTGTTCACCGCCTCCGAAAACAGGATATAGGCCTCGTCCCCGGACAGCTGGTCCTGCCCGGTGATAAAGCGCTGGCCCAGGTGATGAAAGACATAGGTGGGGGGCTGGTCGTTCACCCGCTCCACCAGCCGCCGCCGCTCCCAGTAGCGCAGGGCGGCCAGCACCTGACCTTCCTCCATGGACAGGATGCCGGCCAATTCCGGAACGCCGAAGGGCTCCTGGCCAAACTGGCTCTGGTACAGGCCGTACAGGTACACCTTCAGCTTGTCGCCATCCGCAGCAGGCAAATATTCCGTGATGAAGATGTTCTCCACCGCGGTCACGCCAAACTGGCGGGCTTCCTCATTGCGCTGAAACATGTTTGGCTGCTTTCTTGGCGGGATGGGGTGCGGACTTTGCCTTCGTGGCGGCTTTCCCGGAGGGATTGGAGGTCGGCTTGTCCTTGTCGGCGGCTTCCTTGGGAGGCTTGGGCACTGTTGCTGCTTTTGTGGCAGGAGGCGCTGCCTGCTGCCTGGGAACGGGGGAGGTTTTGGCCTCCTGGGCATCCACCTGGGCTGCCGCCGGGTCTGGCAGTTCTGTCGGCGGCTGGGGCGTGGAAGCCGGGATGGCTGCGGGCTCGTTTGATGCACCCGGCAAAGCTTCTGCACTGTCCGGGCCGTCCCCTTCCGGGGTTTCACGGGCAGCCTTGCGCTTCTGGTACAGCTGGTAGCCCAGGGCGGCAATCAGGGTCAGCAACATGGTGACCGCAAAAACGATGAGGGCATAGCGGTATTCCCGCCTGCCCAGCATGTTGCCCCCCATGGTGGAGGTGATGATGGAGGGAATCCGTGCGATGCTGGTGAGCAGCAGGTATTTGCCCAGGTGGATGGGCACCAGGCCCGACAGGTAGGTGAGGATGTCCTTGGGGGTGCCGGGGATCAAAAACAGGAGGAAGATGGCGGCGTCCCGTTTTTTCGGGTCCTTCAGAAACCGGAGGTTTTCAATCTGGTTCCTGTCCACAAACAGGCTCACCACCCGCATGCCGTATTTGCGCACCACCAGGATGATCAGCACGCTGCCCAGGGCCGTCCCCAGCAGGCACAGCAAGAGGCCGCCCCAGGCGCCAAAGATATAGCCGGCGATGATTTCGATGGGTTCACCGGGGATGAAGGCGATAATCACCTGCAGGGCCATGATGCCCACCATGATAGGGTATTTCAGGAAGCCCCGCTCCTGCATCCACAGGCGGAAGCTGGCCCTGTCCCGGATGGCGCCCAGCAGGGGTTTTCGCAGCAGGATGGCCAACGCCAGAAGCACCAGGAACACCGCCACAATGCTGGCGATGCCGATGATGCGCTTTTTCTTCAGCAGCTTGGGGTCATCCCATCTGAAGTCGTGCTGATCCAAGGGTGAGGTCACCTGCCTTCTTGTAGATGTCGGTGTGAAGCGCCTCCTGGACGCTGGAGGTGATGGCGGCTGCCAGATCCTTCGGGGCGCCGTCGCCCCCAAACAGGATGTGCAGGAAAAACTCCACTGTGCCGGCGTTGCCGGTGACGGGGCTGGCGCAAACGCCCATGACCCGGGTGTCGTCCTGGCGGTTGAAGGTGGTAATCAGGTCCTCCAGCAAGGGACCATAGGCTTCTTCTGCAATCTGTCCTGTGCGCCGGGCCTCCGGGTCACTGATTTCAAACAGGGGCTTCACCAGGGCCACCAGTTCGCCCTCCCCTTTCAGGATGCGCCGGTAGACCGGCACCGCCTCCCTTAAGGACAGATAGCTCAGGTCGCAGGTGGCAAATTCCGGCCGGGGGGACAGGGACAGCAGGCTGCTGTCGGACAGGTTGGTGCGCTCCAGGTTGATAACCCGGGGGTTCTGGCGCAGGGCGCCGGTCAACTGGCCGTAGCCTACGTCCACAGCATACACCAATGTGGCCCCCTGCTTCAGCAAACAATCTGTAAAACCGCCGGTGGATGCGCCTGCATCCAGGCAGGTCTTCCCCCTGGGGGAGAGGCCGAAGCGGGACAGGGCGCCGGCCAATTTCAGCCCGCCCTTGGAGGCGTAGGGGAGGGCCTGGCCCTTGATGCGCACTTCATCCGCTGGCCGTACCAGGCTGTTGGAGCGGGCAGGGACGTTGTTGATCAGCACCTTTCCGGTTAAAAGAAGGGCTGTGGCCTTCTGTTTGTCAGCGCACAGCCCGTTCTCGATCAACCAGTCTGTGATGGTCCGGCGCTTCATGTGGTCTGCATAACCCCTTTTAAGGTGCGCAGGATGCGCCGTTCCATCCGGGAAACCTGCATCTGGGTCAGGTTCAGTTTTTTCGCACTGGCCTGCTGGGAGAGCAGGTCCTGGAAGCGCAGCTTGATGAGCTTGCGCTCCTGGGCGGTGAGGGTCATCAGGGCTTTGCGCAGGTCCTCCCGCATCTCAAAGTCCTCAAAGCCTTTTTCGGAGATGCCCAGGTGGTCAAAGACCCGCATGCCGTTGTCGTCCTGGGCGTCCAGGGAGGCCACCTGGGATTTTTCCCGGGAGGCATGGACGCTGATGACCTGCTCCACCGTCCAGCCCAGGTGATCGGCCAGTTCGGGGGCCGTGGGCTCCCGGTGCATCTTCTGGGTCATCTTTTCCAGGGCCCGGTCCATCTGCATGCCCTGTTCCCGCAGGCCCCTTGGGGTGCGCACCAGCTGGGCCCGGTCCCGGATGTAGTTGCGCACCGTGCCGGTGATGGTGGGGGTGACGTAGGTGGTGAAGCGCAGGCCACGGTCCGGGTCAAAGCCGTTCAGGGCATTCACCAGGGCCATGGCGGCCACCTGGCGCAGGTCCTCCAGCTCAATGCCCCGGCCGGTGAAGCGGGCGGCAATGGCGTTGCACAGCGGCAGGGCGACGGCGACGGCGTCGTCCATCGCCTCCTTGGTGCGCTCCGTGGCGTAGCGCATGGCGGCGTTGTGGATATCGTCTGCGTTAATCACTGCTTATGCTCCTGTTGGCAAGGACATCCGCACGGTGTAGATGCCGCATTGGTCTCCTTCCAGTTTCACCTCGGTCACCAGGGTGCCGATGATGAGTTGGGCCACCTCCGGGTCCATCATGTCGCAGGCCTGGGCATCCGCCGCGCGCTGGGCCTCCAGGGTGATGTGGATGTGGCCGTCCTCAATCTTGCAGGACAGGGTCACCTTCTCAACCAGGCGCTCCTGGTGGGTGACCAGTTCAAAGGCCTCCTCCACCGCGCTGCGCAGGTCGTCAATCACATCCAGGGACAGGTTGGCCATCACGCCCACCGCCCCTAAGGAAGTACGCACCACCAGGCCCCACTCCGGGCTGGCCGGTACTGATAAAATCATTCTGTTCATTGTGTCTTGTTCACCACCTTGATTTGTTTGCTGGGTAAAACCGTCAGCAGGTCCGCGCGGGCGTCCAGCGCCTCCTGGACCCACCAGTCCCGGGGAGCCAGCAGCGTGACCTGTTCCTCTTTGATGTAAAGATACACCGGGATGTGGCCAGGCTGCCGTTTCAGCAGCTTTTCGCAGGCTGGCATCTGTTCTCGGGCTATCTGCAAGTATAACTTGACAGGCGCGTCCTTTGCAAGGGCAGGCTCGTTTTCCGGGGCTTTTTGAGCCGGTTTTTCTGCGGCTTCCGTCAACAGCCTGACGCTGTCCACAATCAGGCTGGTGGGCCTGTCCTCCTGGACGGACAGCTTGCCGGAAAACAGGCAGGCCACATCCTCCCGCAGCAGGTGGCTGTAGCGCTCCCACACCCGGGGGAAAAACAGGCATTCCACCTGCCCGGTCAGGTCCTCCAGGGTCACAAAGGCCATCAGGTCCCCCTTGCGGGTGGCCTTCTGCTTGATGCCGGCCACCAGCCCGCCCAGGGACACCAGGCGCCCGTCCTCCGACAGCCCCCGGTCCTCCCGCTCGGCCAGTTCGTCCAGCACCAGGGTGGACCATTGCAGCTTGTCCAGCTCATGGGCATAGGCATCCAGGGGGTGGCCGGTGATGTAGATGCCGGTCACCTCTTTTTCCATGGCCAGCAGGGTGCTGGCGGGAAACTCCGGCAGGTCGGGGTAGGGGATGTGGCTGGTCATGGCCCGGTCCGGGGTGGTGATGTCAAAGAGGGACAGCTGGTTTTTGTTGTGGTTGCGCTTCTGCCGGGCCTGCTCGTCCATCACCGCTTCATACACCTGCATGCACTGCACCCGGCTGCCCCCCAGGCCGTCAAAGGCCCCCGCCTTGATGAGGGCTTCCACAGCCCGCTTGTTCACCGTGCTGCCGTCCACCCGGGCGCAAAAATCAAAGATGTCTCGGTAGGGGCCGTGGGCTTCCCGCTCCTTCACAATGGCCTGGGCCGCTTTTTCACCCAGGCTTTTGATGGCGTTGAGGCCAAAGCGGATGCCGTCCCGGTCCCCCTCCCTGTCCACGGTGAACTTCACATGGGAGTGGTTGATGAGGGGGGGCAGGACGGGGATCTGGTTGCGCCTGCAAAACTGCACATAGGCGGCCACCTTGGCCGTGGCCCCCAGATAGGAGTTGATGAGGGCGGCCATGAACTGGGCGGGATAATGGCGCTTCAGCCAGGCGGTCTTGACGCTCAGCAGGGCATAGGGGGCGGCATGGGATTTGTTGAAGGCGTAGCTGGCAAAGGCAATCATCTCGTCATAGATGGCCTCTGCCGCAGCCTGGCTGATGCCGTTCTTCAGGCAGCCGGGCACCCCTTCCTCCAGGGAACCATGGATGAACACCTGGCGCTCCCGGTCCATGATCTCCTTCTTCTTTTTGCTCATGGCCCGGCGGATCTCGTCGCTGCGGCCGTAGCTGAAGCCGGCCAGGTCCCGCACAATCTGCATCACCTGCTCCTGGTACACCATGCAGCCGTAGGTGACCCCCAGGATGGGCGCCAGTTCCGGCGTGATGTAGCGGATGCTGCCCGGGTTGTTTTTGCCCTGGATGAACCGGGGGATGGAGGCCATGGGCCCCGGCCGGTACAGGGAAATGGCCGCGATGATGTCCTCAAAGCCTTCGGGCTTGAGCTCCGCGATGAAGCTGCGCATGCCGGCGCTTTCCAGCTGGAAGACCCCGTCGGTGTCCCCCAGGGACAGCATCTGGTATACCGCCGGGTCATCAATGGGGATGTCCTGCTCCTGCATGTGCACACCGGAATCTGCTATCAATTCCAGTGCATCCCGGATCACCGTCAGGGTGCGCAGGCCCAGGAAGTCGGTTTTCAAGAGGCCCAGCTCTGCAATATTGCCCATGGCATACTGGGTGGTGATGACGGCGTCGTTGGTCTGCAGGGGCACATAGTCCGTCAGGGGGTCCTTGGTGATTAGCACCCCTGCCGCATGGGTGGCGGCATGGCGGGGCATGCCCTCCAGCAGGGCGGCGGTGTCCAGCAGGCGCTTCACCCGGGGGTTGGTCTGCTCCAGTTCCCGCAGCTGGGGGCTTTGGGCCAGGGCGCGCTCCAGGGTGATGTTCAG
>DAITOE010000047.1:6856-10538 GCA_036834245.1 Clostridia bacterium
TCCAGCTGGGTGATGTTCAGGCAGTAGGCCACGATGGAGCCGGCGCCGCTGCCCCGGCCGGGGCCCACCATGATGTCATTTTCCCGGGCAAAGCGGATAAAGTCCCACACGATGAGGAAATAGTCCACAAAGCCCATGGCGTTGATGACGGACAGCTCGTAATGAAGGCGCTGTACCGCCGCTTCCGGCAGGTCCGGATAGCGCTCCTTGAGGCCCCGTTCGCACAGGGTGCGCAGGATCTCCGGGTTTGAAAGCGTGGTTTCCACATTGGGGAGGTAGAGGGGCAGGTGGTGGGCGCTGAAGTCAAAATCCACCCGGCAGCGCATGGCGATGTCATGGGTGCGGCTGACGGCCTCCCCCAGGTGGGGGAAGAGGGCCCGCATCTCCGCCTCGCTTTTGACGTAGAGCTCCTCCGTCTCCATGCGCATGCGCTGCTCGTCCTCCAGGGTTTTCCCGGTCTGGATGCACATGAGCACTTCCTGGGCGGGGGCGTCCTCCTGGCGCAGGTAATGGCAGTCGTTGGTGGCAATCAGGGGGATGCCGGTGTCCTGGGACAGCTTCACCAATTGGGGCAGCACCAGCTTCTGCTCCCTGATGGCGTGGTCCATCAATTCAATGAAATAATTGCCCGCCCCCATGATGTCCTGCATCAGGAGGGCGTGGTCCCTGGCGTCCTCATAGCGGCCTTCCAGGAGCAGTTTGGACAATTCGCCGGACAGGCAGGCGGAGGTGGCGATGAGGCCTTCGTGGTGTTCCCGCAGCAGGTTCAGGTCGATCCGGGGTTTGTAGTAGAAGCCCTCGGTAAAGCCCGCGCTGCTGAGCTTCATCAGGTTCCGGTAGCCGGTCATGTTCTCGCACAGCAAAATCAGGTGGCTATACTCCCGGTTGGCGCCGGTTTTCTCAAAGCGGTCGCCAGTGACATACACCTCGCAGCCGATGACCGGGTGGATGCCATGGGCCCTGCATTCCTTGTAAAAATCCACAGCGCCATACAGCACGCCGTGGTCGGTGACGGCGCAGGCGTCCATGCCCAGTTCAAGGAGGCGCTGGATCAAGGGCCGGATGCGGCAGGCGCCGTCCAGCAGGCTGTATTCTGTGTGCAGGTGCAGGTGTGCAAAGGCCATCTTCGTCCTCCTTGGTGGTGCAATTATACTAAAAGGGAACAGGGGTTTCAAATGAAGAACCTTGTCTTGCCCCCTGGCCCCGGCTATACTGTGAAAAAAGGAGGCAGCCATGAACACAAGCACCATCGCGGCCCTGGCGACGCCCCCCGGGCGGGGCGGCCTGGCGGTGATCCGCATCTCCGGCAGGGAGGCGGAAGACATCCTGCGCCGGCTCTTTGTCCCGGCTGGCCGGCAGGAGGTTTTTTTAGACCGGATGCTGATGTACGGCCACATTGTGGCAGAGGGCCGTGTTTTGGATGAGTGCATGGCCGTCATCATGCGGGCCCCCCGCAGCTACACCCGGGAGGACGTGGTGGAAATCCAGGTCCATGGCGGGGAGATGGTGGTGGACAGCATCTTGAAGGCGGTGCTGGCGGCAGGGGCGGTTCCGGCCCAGCCCGGGGAATTCACCCGGCGCGCCTTTGAAAACGGCCGGATTGATTTGAGCCAGGCGGAAGCCGTAATGCAGCTGATTTCCGCCACCGGCCAGCAGGCAGCCGGCGCGGCGCTGCGGCAGCTGCAGGGGGGCACCCTGCGCTTTGTGAAGGAGGCCCAGCAGGACCTCATCGCCCTGATGGCCGGGGTGACTGCCGCCATTGACTATCCGGAGGAAATCGAGGAAGCGGAAGCGGTGGGGGAGATTGCGCCGGCGCTGACCGCGCTTTCAGACAGGCTGGCAGCAGCCTGCGACCGGCAGGGGGCCAAGGTGCTGGAGGAGGGCCTGCAGGTGGTCATCTGCGGCAAGCCCAACGCCGGCAAGTCCTCCCTGCTCAACGCCCTGCTGATGGAGGACCGGGCCATCGTGACGGACATCCCCGGCACCACCAGGGACACGGTGGCAGGCAGCATTATAATCGACGGCATCCGCGTGCACCTGACGGACACGGCGGGCATCCGGGACAGCGGTGAAACCGTGGAGCGCATCGGGGTGCAGCGGGCACGGGAAGCCATCATCAGCGCCGATGTGCGGCTGATGGTACTGGACATGGGCCAGGAGCCGGACCACGAGGACGAGGCCATCCTGTCGTTGATCAAAGGCCGGGACAACCTCTATGTCTTCAACAAATCCGACCTGGGGGAGCACCCCGGCTTTGCCGCCTGGCTCAAAGGCCAGGCGATTCCCGTGGATGCCGCCATGACCCTGTCCACCCTGGCGGGCACCGGCCTGGATGCCCTGCGCCAGCGGCTGCGGCAGACCGCGGGCAACCCCGGGGAAAACGCCCTCACCCTGGCCCGGCACATGAACCTGGCCCGGCAGGCGGCCGACGCCCTGAAAAAAGCAGCCCGGGCCATGGCGGAGGGCCTGCCCCTGGACCTGTGCGCGGTGGACCTGAACGAAGCCCTGGCGGCCCTGGGCCAGATCACCGGGGACAACTTCAGCGAAGCCCTGCTGGATGAGGTGTTCTCAACTTTCTGTGTGGGGAAATAGGAGGAAACAAGATGAAGTATGTGAAACTGGGAAACACAGGGCTGGATGTGTCCCGGATCTGCCTGGGCTGCATGAGCTTCGGGGACGCGGACACCTGGCTGCATCCCTGGGTGCTCAACGAGGAGGACTCCAGAACCATCATCAAACAGGCCCTGGACCTGGGCATCAACTTCTTCGACACCGCCAATATCTATTCCATGGGCACCAGCGAAGAATACCTGGGCCGTGCCCTGAAAGACTATGCCCGGCGGGATGAGGTAGTGATTGCCACCAAGGTCTACAACCCCATGTTTGACGGCCCCAACAGCGGCGGCCTGTCCCGGAAGGCCATCCTCACAGAGGTGGACCACAGCCTGCAGCGCCTGGACACGGATTATATCGACCTGTACATCATCCACCGCTTTGACTACAACACCCCAGTGGAGGAAACCATGGAGGCCCTGAACGACGTGGTGCGGGCCGGCAAGGTGCGCTACCTGGGGGCTTCTGCCATGTACGCCTGGCAGTTTCAGAAGATGCGCAACGCCGCTGCCCGCCACGGCTTCAGCAATTTTGTGTCCATGCAAAACCACTGGAACCTGCTGTACCGGGAGGAGGAGCGGGAGATGGTTCCCTACTGCCGGGACGCCGGCGTGGCCCTGACCCCCTACAGCCCCCAGGCCTCCGGCCGGCTGTCCAGAAAGCCCGGCGAGGGGGACAGCAAACGCCGCCAAACGGACCAGATTGCCATCTCCAAATACCAGAAGACAGAGGAAATGGACAAGGCCATCGTGATGCGTGTGGCGGAGATTGCCGAAGGCAAGGAGGTGTCCATGAGCCAGGTGGCCCTGGCCTGGCTTCTGCACCAGGAGATGCTGGCGGCCCCCGTCATCGGCGCCACCAAGCTGCACCATGTGGCGGACGCGGTGCGGGCGGTGGATATCACCCTGGCCCCGGAAGAGATGGAATACCTTGAAGAACTCTACCAGCCCCATGGAGTAGTAGGCGCTCTATAATACCAAACGCACTCTTTAATGCTTCCATGAGGCGGTCTGCCTGCGTCAGGATTCACTCCACTTCGTTCGCTGCCAGGACAAGCCTGCCAGCTCAC
>DAITOE010000048.1:0-10514 GCA_036834245.1 Clostridia bacterium
TGGTCAACGGCGCCAGCGGCATCGCGGTGGGCCTGGCCACCAACATCCCGCCCCACAACCTGCGGGAAGCCATCGCCGCCACCATCCTGCTGATGGAAAACCCGGATGCCAGCCTTAAGGAGCTGATGCAGATCATGCCGGCGCCGGATTTTCCCACCGGGGGCATCCTGCTGGACACCAAGGAGATTGAGGCCGCCTACGAAACCGGACGGGGCAAGCTCACCCTCCGGGCCCGGGTGGACATCGAACAGGGCAAATCCGGGCGCCACCTGCTGTGCATCTCCGAGGTGCCCTATCAGGTGAACAAAGCGCAGATGCTGGAAAAAATCCTGCGTTTGTCGGAGGAGAAAAAAGCAGCCCTGGGCGGCATCTATGACATCCGGGACGAGTCCGACCGCACCGGGTTGCGGGCCGTGGTTGAGCTGAAAAAGGATGTAGACCCTCAGGCGGTGCTGGCCTTTTTGTACCGGTATTCCGATCTGCAGATCACCTTCGGGGTGAACATGGTGGCCATTGCAGAGGGCAAGCCCCGGCAGATGGGGCTCATTGAGGCGCTGAGCCACTACATCACCCACCAGAAGAACGTGGTCACCAAGCGCACCCGCTATGACCTGGAGCAGGCCAGGCACCGGCTGCATATCCTGGACGGGCTCATCATTGCGGTGGACAACCTGGATGAGATCATTGCCTTAATCCGCGCTTCCAAAAATGCAAAAGAGGCAAAAGAGCGCCTGATAGCCCGCTTTGCATTCAGCGACATTCAGGCCCAGGCCATCCTGGACCTGCGCCTGCAGCGGCTGACGGGGCTGGAGATATTGACCCTGCGGGAAGAGCATGCGGCAACCAAGAAGCTGATTGCAAAACTGGAAGCCATCCTGAAGCACGAACACCGCTTAATCGGCGTCATCAAGGAAGAGCTGCTTGAAATCTCCAACAAGTTCGGGGATGACCGGCGCACCCAGATCATGATGCAGGACCAGGAAGAAGCGGCCCTGATGCAGGCCACAGACGTGCCGGTGCCGGAAGAAACCGTGGTGGTCATCACCAAGGGCGGGCAATTGCGCCGCATGCACCAGCGGGTGTTTGACCGGATGGAGCTGCCTGCCACCCCCAGCGAGCAGAACTGGTATGTGTTCAAGGCCATGACGGACCAGACCCTATTGTTCTTTACCCAGATCGGCAACTGCTACCAGGTACCGGTGGTGCAGATTGAGGAATCCTTCAGGCCCCGTGACAGGGGCACCGTGCTGGCCGGGGTGCTCAACGGCCTGGAAGAAGGCGAGGACTGCGTCAGCGTCGTCCTGATGCCCAACAACGACCTGGCGGACGAACCGGACCTGTTCTTCTTTACCAAACGGGGTATGGTGAAGCGCAGCCTGTTCTCAGAATACGCAGTGCGGCGCAGCAAGGTGGCCGCCATCGGGCTGGCCAAGAAGGACAGCCTGGTGGCTGTCACCACCCTCAAATCCCAGGACGATGTGTTCTGCCTGTCCAGAGGCGGCATGCTGATCCGCTTCCCCGCGGACGAAGTGCCTGCAACCGGCCGGGTCACCCGAGGGGTCATCGGGATCCGCCTGGCGCAAAAGGACCACCTGCTCCTGGCAGGCGGCGTCCAGAATGGCGACATGATGGTGTTGATCAGTGAGCGCGGCTATATGAAGCGGGTGCCCGGCAACATGATTGACAGCCAGCGCAGGGCTGGCAAAGGGGTGCATGCCTTCTATTTCAACAAGAACGGCAACAACGGCACCTACATCGCCTGCGCCTTTGTCAGCGACCTGCCCCGGGCCTTCACCGTCTACACCTCCGGCGGCCAGGCCGTTCCCATGAACACGGAGGAAATTGCCCAGCAGAAGCTCAACGAGCGGGGCAAGCCCTACCTGATGGCCGTGATGGACGATGTGGTGAATGACCTGCACCTGTGAGCCCTTGCCGTCCTTGACAGCCTATGGACGGCCCGGTAAAATCGTAAGAACTGTAATGCAATGAGGAACGCAAGACACATGGGCACAATCCGGCTTTTCACAAACCCCAGGCAGGCTTTGGTCTGGATGCTGCTCACTGGTGCAGTCGTGTTTTTCCTGCAAATGTCCTTTCTGCCGGCAATCACCTTCCTGAGCGTGGGCCTGGTCCTGTTCCCCCTTCTGATGCTGCTGGTGGTTGCCCTGGGGGGCATCCTCCCTGCATTTTTCAGCCTGGTGTTGATGCTGCTTGGCGCCCGGATGATCTATGGCAACGGCGGCCTGTGGCTGGCGGTCTACCTGTTGCCCGTATCCGCCGCCTTAGCCTACTGCCTGGAAAAACAGCTGCCTTTTTTCAAAACCTGCGGGGTGCTGGTTGCTGCCATGGTCATTGGCATCATGGTGGTGTTCATCATGTTGCAACGGCAGGCTGGCGGCAACCTGTATGAAGCCCTTGCCAAAGAGGCCATTGAAGGCCTTGATCAGTTCCCCCGCCGGGACAGCCTGCTGTACACCTTCTGGCAAAGCGGATTGCTGTCCCACGGCCAGGAAGCAGGAACGCAGGTCTTTGACAGCAACCAGATGGGCGGATGGACCTTCAAACCTGAAGTGATTGAAGAGTTTTACAAGCAGATTTCAGCCCGGGTCACCGCCCTGGCTGCGGGCTTGCTCCCTGGCCTGCTCACCAATTTTTCCATCATCCTTTCAGCGGCAGGCAGCGGCCTGGCCATCAAGCTGAGCACCCGCTACAGCACGGCGCCCAGCCTGGGGATGCCGCCGTTTTCAAAGTGGTTCATCCCCAAGGCTTACGGTCGGAAAATGACCGCGCTGGCCCTGGGCTACCTGATCACCATCCTCAGCACCCATCCCGTGCTGATGGTGGCGGGGCAGCTGATGTTCAACGTATTTTCTGCACTCTATGTTTTGCAGGGATTGTCCTATCTGAACTTCACCATGAAAAGGCGCGGCACCCGGCCGTGGCTGCGGTTCCTGCTACTGCTGTTGATGTTCGTCATCCTCTCCCCTGCCGCGATGTTCATCGGCATCTATGACCAGTTTGCCGACCCACGCCAGCTCAGGACGGAGCAGTCCCCGCCTCTTTCAGCATAAACACAACCAATTTTCAGGAGGTCTGTATGAAAGTCATTCTTTTGCAGGATATTCCCGGCACCGGGAAGCGCAACCAGATCATCAACGTGTCCGATGGCTACGCCCGCAACTTTTTGTTCCCCAGGAAATGGGCCATGGAAGCCACGCCCAAGGCCGTGGCCGAGGTGGAGCGCCGCAACGAGATTGAGCGGGCCAAGGAAGCGGCCCGTTTGAAGGAAGCGGAGGAGTTGGCAGCGAACCTGAAGGGCAAGGTGATTCACCTGGAAGCCAAGGGCGGCGAAAAAGGCAAGCTCTACGGCAGCGTCACCAGCCAGGAGGTGGCCGATGCCCTGAACCAGCAGCATGAGGTTCAGATTGACAAGCGCAAAATCGAGCTGTCCGAGCCCATCCGCAATGCCGGGGACTCTGACATCGTCATCAGCCTGTATGCCGGCGTGAAGGTGACCATGACCGTGCGGGTGACGGCCATCAAGTGATGCTGCATCCGTCAACACGTCTGAAAATCATCTGGAGGGAAGCGTGAGCACCTATACCTCGGGCGACCTGGTCCGCGTGCTGCCCCAAAGCCTGGAGGCAGAGCGAGCAACCCTGGGTTCAGCGATGCTGGACCCGGCCGGGCTGCTGCTGGTGATGGAAACCCTGGTGGCGGAGGATTATTATCATCCCCAGCACCAGGTCATCTACCGCGCCATGGCCCAGCTTTTCGCCCAGGCCCGCAGCGTGGACCTGATCACCATGAACGCAGAGCTATCGAAATCCGGGGCGCTGGATGGCATTGGCGGCGTGGAATACCTGGTTCAGCTCACCCAGTCGGTTTCCTCCACAGCGTTTTTGAAGCACTATGTGGACATCGTACTGGAAAAAGCCACCCTGCGTAAGCTGATTGCCGCATCGGGGGACATCAGCCGCGTCTGCTTTGAACAGCGCATGGACATGGCGGAAACCCTCCAATTCGCAGAAAAGACGATTTTTGACATCGTCATGAAACGCACCGGCAGCGAGCAGTTGACCCCCATCCGCGAGGTCATGAAAAAGACCCTGGCCCAGATTGAAGAACTGGTGCGCAACAAGGGCCAGATTGCCGGCGTCCCCACAGGCTTTTCCATCCTGGACCAGCTGCTCACCGGGCTGCACGGCGGTGAACTGGTGATGGTGGGCGCGCGCCCCAGCATGGGCAAAACCAGCTTTGTCATGAACATCGCTGCGTATGCTGCAAGATACGGCAAATCCATCGCGGTGTTCAGCCTGGAAATGCCCAAGGAGCAGCTGGCCATGCGCATGCTGTGTGGCGATGCCCGGGTCAACATGCAAAATGTGCGCAATGGCTCATTGAGCAGCAAGGACTGGCAGCGCCTGTCAGAAGCCCTGGGGCCGCTGTCTGAAACCCGGATGTACCTGGACGACAGCTCCTCCCTAACCCCTGCCCAGCTGCGCTCCCGCTGCCGCCGGCTGATGACCGAAAAAGGGCTGGACCTGGTGGTCATCGACTATCTGCAGCTGATGACAGCGGATGGCCGCACAGAAAACCGGCAGCTGGAAGTGAGTGAAATCAGCAGGAAGCTCAAAGGCATCGCCCTGGAATTGAAAGTGCCGGTGCTGGCCTGTGCCCAGCTGTCCCGGGCCAATGTGAAGCGCACCGGCAGCGTGAAGCCGGTGCTCAGCGACCTGCGGGACTCCGGCTCCATCGAGCAGGATGCCGACGTGGTCATGTTCCTGCACAGGCCCTATTACTACAACAAGGAAGAGGGCGACCCCAGCCTGGCGGAGGTGATTGTGGCCAAGCAGCGCAACGGCCCCTTGGCCACGGTGGAACTGACCTGGAACCAGGACTTCACCCTCTTTGAAAACCGAATGATCCAATCAGGAGCGTATGATGAATCAGACTAAACTGAACCAGCTTGAAAAAGACCAGCGCTTTGAAGGCTTTTTAATTGTTAAATCCGCCTCCAGGCGCGTGAACAAAAACGGGGACCCCTACCTGGACATCAACCTGGCAGACAACAGCCATGAAATGAATGCCAAGGTCTGGAACAGCGGCGATGAGCCGGCGCCGGAAGCCGGCAGTGTGCTGAAGGTCCGCGCCACCATCACGGAATACAGCGGCAAACTGCAGATGCGCATTGAACGGATGCGGTCCAGCGAACCCCAGGACCAGGTGGAACTGTCCGAACTGGTGGCCGCTGCGCCCCGCACCCCGGAAGAAATGTTCAGTGAAGTTCAGGGCATCATTGACGGCATGCAAAACCAGGTGCTGAAGGACATCGTGAACGAATTGGTCAGGCGGGCTGCTGACAAGATTTTATATTACCCGGCCGCCCAGAGCATGCACCATGCCGAACGCAGCGGCCTGTTGCACCACCTGACGGACATGCTCAGGGCTGCAAAAGCTATCTGCACTTGCTATCCCTACCTGGAGGAGGACCTGGTGACCGCCGGGGTCATCGTGCACGACCTGGGCAAGCTGGATGAGATGAACGCCAATGAGATGGGCGCTGTGTCTGAATACACCAAGGAAGGCTTGCTCCTGGGGCATATTGTCACCGGGGTGGCCGATCTGCGGGACGCCGCCGTCACCTGCGGCTACAAGCCGGATGATGAATACCCCTTGCTGCTGGCCCACATGATTTTAAGCCACCACGGGATTCCGGAATACGGCAGTCCCCGCCCCCCCATGTTCCCGGAAGCAGAGGTGCTCAACTGGCTGGATGTGCTGGATTCAAGGCTCAATGCCATGCGAGCGGCCCAGCTGCGCACCCGGCAGGGCGTGTTCAGCGAGAAGGTGTATTCCCTGGACCGTCGAGTATACCATCCCTTTTACCTGAATGAAGAAGTGGCTGACAGCACAGAGGAAAACCTGCCTTTTTCTGAAGCGGATGAGGAACTGTCAGAGGACCGGATCCGCAACCGCCGCGATGAAGACGAGCGGGCATACAACCGTTTCCTGTAAGATGCACGGATTTGCTTGACGCCTCGCTGCTTAATTGTTACAATAATTTTACGAAACTTCCAAAAGGTTTCCGACATCGGAGGTTGATGGTATGAAAAAACTGGTTTTCATCGCATTGTTGGCGCTGGCCCTGGTGCTGCTGGCTGGCTGTCAGCCAAAGCCTGTTCCGCCCGAGACCAATGTGGAGGTACCGGCGGAAGGCGCTGGCACTGTCGGGCAGCAATCCCCGCTGGAGCAGCCCGAGCAGCCTGCTGCGGAAGGCATCGAAGGCCTGCCGGAGGGCTATGATCCCAGCCTTGAGGAAGGTGATAACATGCCCATTGCCGAAGGCAACTATGATGCCTCCGGCGTCGCCCAGCACGCCGGCGCTACCCCGGTTCCCCTAGACCCGGTGGACATGCCTTCCCCCACCAAGCGCCCAGACCTGACCTTCACCTTCGCGTCCTATACCGCCGCCAAGCTGGGCATCACCTTTGAAAGCGTGGCGGGCTATCTGGTGGACGACAGCCAGGCGGATGTCTACGTATTGACCGAGCCCATCGAACAGCAAAAGGACAACTACTCGGTGGTCTTCACCTTCTCCCGGTCTGCCGTCAATGCCAATTACACCCTGAACAACCTGAAGACAGACCTGCGCACCTTTGCATCAGAACTGGGCAAGGTCAACTACCAGCAATGGCGTCTGTCCGACACCGCCGAGCGCACCCTGCTGGGCAAGCCCGGCGCCTATGTCACCTACCGGGGCGTGATGTATGACGGCACCATCGTCAGGGGCCGCGTCCACATGGCGTTGCTGGACAACAACCGGGTGCTGTCCATTCATTATACCGGCCCGGGCGAATACAACACCGATTATTCCAACACGGTGTTCACCCGCATCAGAAGCACGCTGAAGATCATCTGATCAACCTGCAAAACGCCACAACACCGCCAAAAATTGGTGGTGTTGTTTTTATAATGATTCAAGGAATACCTAAAAAAATGACGGTGGCTCAGGTGTTGACCTGATCGATCTCCATCTTCATCTGCACCCCGGCTTCACCCGGGAAATCAGCGGGCAGGGCCGGTAGCTCTTCCAGGCCGGTGATGCCAAAATGGGACAGAAACAAATCCGTGGTAGCGTACAGGATGGGCCGGCCCAGGGTCTCCTTCCGGCCCACGTCGGCAATGAGGCCTTTCTGGGCCAGAGACTGCAAGGAATAATCGCACTTCACCCCTCGGATGGCCTCCACTTCCTGACGGGTCACGGGCTGGCGGTAGGCAACGATCACCAGGGTTTCCAAAGCTGATTGAGACAGGGATTGCCGCTGTACCGGCTGGAGCACCCTCTCCACATAGGTGGCGTAGTCCGCCTTGCTCACAACCTGCACCTTACCGGCAAACCGCTTGATGCGCAGCCCCCGGGAATCCGTTTGCATGGCTGTGTCCAGGTCCTCCAGCGCATCTTCGACTGCGCGGGGCGCCAGGCCCAGGGCATCTGCCAGGGTTTCCACCTCAATGGCTTCCCCGTACACAAACAGGATGGATTCAAGTATCCCGCACAAGCGCTCATTCCGCATGGACCTGTTCTCCCCTCCTGTTTCGCATCAGCATGATCTCTGCGTCATTTTGATCCTGCACCGCCTTCAGGCGCCCCTGTTTGAGCAGCTCCAGCAAGGCCAGGAACAGGGTGACCACCTCATTCCTGGTGGGAGCATCGCTTAACAAGCGGGAAAAGCCGACGCTGCCCTTTTTGGTATGGTGCATGATGGTCTTCATACAATCCGCCAGGGTGTGCTGATCCAGGCGGATGACCCGGCGGTGTTCAGGATGCTCCTCCTCCCTGGCCAGCAGGCGGGCGCTGAGTTTGGCAAAGGCTTCAATCAGCCCGTCCAGGGTGAGCCCTTCCAGCTCATATACCGGCGGCAGGGGAAACTCATCCGGCAGCTTGGAAAACAGGCGGGAGGCCGCCTGTTCAAACTCCTGCATCTGGGTGGCCAGCTGCTGAAAGCGGGCATATTCCTCCAGCTGGCGGATGAGGGTGGTTTCCGGGTCCTCTTCCTCATCCTCTTCCGTTTTCACAACCGGCAGGATAGAACGGCTTTTGATGAGAAGGAGGGTGGCTGCCATCTGGATGAACTCGCTGGCCTCCTCCATGTCCATGATGCCTGCGTTTTGAACAATCTGGATGTACTGGTCCGTCACCTGGGAGACAAAAATGTCCTTGATGTCTATCTTGGCAGTGCCAATCAGCTGCAGCAGCAGGTCCAGGGGGCCCTGGTAGTCCTTGAGGTTGAAGACAAGGCTCATGGTCAGCCTGCCTGAAAGAGGGTCAACAGGAAGGGCAGCACAAAGCCCTGCACGGCATAGATGCCCCGGGTCACCCAGGAGCCCACAAAATTGGTGGTGAACAGCAGAATCAGCAGGGCGATGTGGGTAAAGCGGAACACCCGTCCGGAGATATTGATTCTCCCCTTGAAGAGGATGTCGTTCACCACATGGAACCCGTCCAGGGGCGGAATGGGCAGCAGGTTGAACAGCCCCATCCCCAGATTCACCAGGCTCAGCTGCAATAAAAACCGCTGGATATGCAATAGCCAGGGGGTCTTCAACAAACCCTTCAGGATGGCGTCGTTTTGCGGAAAGAGCTGGATGGCAAAGCCTTCCATCTGGAAATTGAGAAAATAGTTCAGTCCGAAATACTGCCGCACCTCTGGCAAATAGAGCTGGTTGGCAACCAGGATGCTGAGCATGCTGGCCAACAAAAACAGGATAAAATTGGTGGTGACGCCAGCCAGGGACACCTTCAGGTCATCCATCCGGCCATTCTTAAACCGTGCGGGATTCACCGGCACCGGCTTAGCCCAGCCGATGCCCATCAGGAACATGCTGATGGTGCCTACCAGGTCCAGGTGTTTCAAAGGGTTCATGGTCAAACGGCCCAGGTCCCGGGCTGTGCTGTCGCCACAGCGGTAGGCTACATAGCCATGGGCCAGTTCATGCAAAGTCAACGCCAACAGCACTGCAGGCGCCCGGTATGCCATGAAATGCAGGAAGCCCCAGGGGTCCTGCTGCAACCAATCAAGCAATCAGTCAATCTCCAGGCTGTTCTCGGCCTTCTTCCCGGCAGCTTTGATGCGTTCCAGGGCCTCTTCCGCCATCTGGCGGTCCACGTGGTTGAGGGGGGAGAAATTGCCTTCCAGGGCTGTGGTGAGTTTTTGTTCTGCGTCTTGAAACCGTCCCGCTTCCTCGTCATACATGGCAAGAAAATACAGGGTGTCAATCTGGCTGGGGCGGTTCTCATGGGCCTTTTTAAAATAGGGAAGCGCTGCTTCCTTGTCTCCCAGCAGGCGGTAGTGAATCTGCCCCAGGTTGTCCAGGGTGACGGAATCCTCGTCATCATAGTCCAGGGCTTCCATGTTGTAGGCCAGCGCTTTTTCAGCGTCGCCGGTTTCGATGTACAAAAAGCCCAGCGCCTGGTAGGTGAGGCTGCAGGGCGCCTGCTTGTGCGAGGCTTCCAGGGTGCTGACCGCCTTGTCCAATTCCCCCAGCTTCCACACGGCGATGGCGTAGTTCATCAGCAGCTGCTGCCGCCGGTCATCGCTCAGGTCCGGTGCCTTCTGGGCTTTCACCAGCATTTCACGCACTTTGGTGTACACATCATCCTTGCCCGAGCGCAGCAGCAGCACGCTGTAGGGCAGAATATAATTGGCCATGATGACCCCGTCGTTGTACAGGGATTCATACATTGCCATGGCTTCGTCCTTGTTGCCGCGCTGGTGTTTCAGCAGGGCGGCGCGAATCTTCAGTCTGTCAGTCCATTTCACGGGCTTTGTCCACCTTTCGTCTCAAGCGCAGGCTGCGGTGCTGTAAATCCAGAAAATCTGCATCTTCCTGGGCCGAGAAGCCAAATCGCTCCGAACAATATAGCATGCCTTGCTTTGCAATTTCAAGGGCACGGGCCGGGTCCCGGAAGCGGTGCTCATAGATTTTGGCCAGGCTGATATACACCTGCGGGCTCACCGACCGGCTTTGCCGGAGGGTTTCGTATGCCGCCAGGGCTTCGTTATCCCTGCGCTGTTTCCTGAGGATTTCGGCCATCCGCAGCCTGGCGATGTCCCGCACCGCCTTTTCTGAACAGGCTTTGTAGCAGGAGATGGCGCGCTCCTTCTGCCCCTGGCGCTCATAAACCCTGCCCAGGCTGAACAGATCCTGCTGGTGCGCAATCTCGTGGGGCTTTGTGTATACCTGTACCAGCCGCAAAAACAGCAGGGCCAGGCTGTGGATGTCCTGCTGATTATGTCTGAGTACATCCCGTAGCAAGGCCTCGTCCTGCTGCTTCAGGTACTCAAAATACCGGGCTGGTACTTCGCTCCCGGGCAGGTCATCCTCCCTGATCAATCCAAACAGCATCTCTTCCAGACGGGTCAGGGGGCAGCGGCCCAGCCGCATGCGGAAAATACGCCTGGCGGCATGCAGCAGGTCCAGATGCATTAGGCTGGATACATCGGTTTGCA
>DAITOE010000049.1:0-10463 GCA_036834245.1 Clostridia bacterium
CCGGGCGATACGATTTCACTCAGAGGGCTGTGCCCTCTGAAACTCCCCCTTTGATTTGGTTTATCTTCATTCTAGGCATCACCGCAAAGCGCAGTTTGTCTTTGTATTTCTTTTGTTTTCAAATGTTGGCCGGGTTAACCGTTGTGGTGCTGCTCTGCTTCCACCCTCCGGGCTCGTATTTCTTCCTGCATCCTGTCGCACCAGCCATCCCATTTTTCCTGGTATTCCGATGCGCTCACAATGCGGGCCGTCAGGGCTGCGGGGCTGGTGATGCCCTGCTCCAGGCAGGCTGCCACACAGGCCTGGTACATCTCCCAGTCCAGTTCCTCCGTTTCCCAGACCATGGGCAGTTCTGTGAGCCCCGCCCCAAGGGCCGCCACCGCCCGGGTGTGGCCGTCGGTCATTACCAGTAGGCCGTCCAGCACCTTGATGGGGATGGGCGGGAAGAAGCGGAGGTCATGGGGGTCGAACCATTGCTGCACCTGCTTGAGTTTTTCCTCCGAGATGAACAGCTGGGAGGGCTGCATACAGTGGATGCTGAGGGTCTGGGGCGGCATGGCGCTTTGCTCCTTCGGGTGTTGTGGGGGTCAGGGAGTTACAGGATATCGCATTCTTCAGATAAATAACAGACCCGCCTCACAAAGGAGGCGGGCCTGCCGTCAGGCGTCCATCAGGCTTTCGGGCTGGGGTTACTGGTATTCCGTCCGCACCAGGCGCATTTTGTCGTCCATCACCTTGATGAACTGGTCCAGGGTGATGGCGCCGGTGAAGTATTGCTGCAGGGTTTGGTTGTCCTGGGCATAGGCCAGCCACTGGGCGTTGCCCAGGCCGTTCATCAGAAAGAGGGTTTTGATGTAGGCGTGAATCAAGTCCATGTCCTCTTTGGTGGCAAGAAACTTCAGGTGCTCCTTGCTGCTCTCATAGTCCTTCTGGTACCAGGACAGGTTTTCCTCCAGGTTGCTCTTCTCCGCGCCCTCCGCTTTTTTCAGCTCCTCCTCCATGGCCTTGATTTTTCTTTCCTTGAACTTCATGGCCATCTCATAGTCGGGGTTGGGGACGTCCTCAGAAACCTCCAGGTTGAAGGCCATGGTGAAAATGGGGTCCTGGTCCTCCAGGAAGTACTGGATAAAGCGGGCAGCCTCCTCCTTATGTTTGGTGGTGGACAGCACGGTGAGCATGGTGAAGTCCGCCCTTTTGTAGTAATTGCCCCCCTCCGTTAAGGGGAGGTTCAGGGGCAGGCGGCGGCGCTCCCCCTGGTTGTTGATGCCGGTCATGTACTGGGGCTCATAGCCCTCGTTGCTGATGATCAGCTGTTTTTTATCCCGCATCTCCTCCATCATGGCCCGGTAGCCCGGGTCGTCATAATTGGCTTCCAGGCCAAAATCGCCAAAGTCGATGCTGTCGATGCGCTGCAGGGTCTCCCGGAAGGCCGGGGCGTCAAAGACCAATTCCTCCCTGGCTCCCAGCCGGGCGTCGATGTAGGTGTTGATGAATAGGCGGCGCAGGTATTCCTTGTAGTTGCTTTCGCCAAAGAGCCGGAAATCCGTGTGTTCCTCATGCAGCCCGTTCACCCAGCGCTCGGTTAAATCAATCAATTCGGGAAAGGAGGCGGGGATGGGCAGGCCGGATTTTTTAAAGGCCTCCTCGTTGTAGGCCACCGGCTGGACCATCATGTTGGCGGGGGCGGCATAGATTTTCCCCTCCTTCACATAGGCATCCTGCAGGTTGGGGCTGAAGGTGGATACATAGTCCCGGATGTGGGCGTTGCCGGAAAGGTCCTGGAGGTAGCCTTTTGTGATCAGCTTGTCCAGGTCAAAGGCGGAGGCGTTGATGGGCATGATGTCCACCTCCACCTGGCCGGTCAGGAACATGGCGGCCAGCTTCTCCGGGCCCACATAGCCCACGGCCTCATCGGTGCGGCGCAGCACCACCTTGTCCATCTTGTTGAGAATGCGCATGAGGGCCC
The DNA here is from genome assembly GCA_036834245.1 of Clostridia bacterium. Classification (GTDB taxonomy): domain Bacteria; phylum Bacillota; class Clostridia; order Christensenellales; family Aristaeellaceae; genus UBA6115. The sequence goes on from DAITOE010000049.1 coordinate 1,967, forward strand.
TGCCGTCCATCATGTCCAGGCCGGCCCCCATCACCAGGGGCACATAGCCCTCCAGGCCTTTTTCCGTGCGCTCCCGCAGGAAGATGTTGTGGCCAAAGGCAATGGCCAGCCTGCCGTCAGGCAGGGGGGTCACCCCGCCCTGGGTGCTGCTGGTGAACAGGGTGTACATGGGCAAATAGCCGATGAGCCGCTCCTGCTTGAAGGGGGCGTCATAGCGATAGAGGTCGGTGTCGGTGTAGGTGTACAGAGCATCTTCCTGGGGATCGTAGTACACGCCCATCAATTCATCGGAGTTTTCGGAATTTTTTGTAAAGCTGCCCACCTCCTGAAGGCTGTCATCCGCTGGGTTGAACACCACGATGGCGGGCTTTTTCATGGCCTGGGTTTGCTGATCCCAGGCGTTGTTGATGTCGAACTGCAATCCGATCAGCTTGCCGTCCTTGTAGGGAGAAGCGGCCTGCAGGTGGGCAATCTGGTGCTCCTTGCGCTCCCCGGTTTTCAGGTCAAAGCTGTAGAGGTCTGCCGGCTTCTCCTCATAGTTGGAGAAGCGGAGGTAGAGCCTGCCCCCGTGATGAGGCTCCACTGGGGGTCCTGCACCCGCTGGAAGCGGCCTTCCCCTTCGATAAAGGCTGACAGGTCCAGGGACACAGGATTGCTGCACACCAGCTTGTCCCCCTCAATGGCCAGGGTGTAGAGGCTTTGGGCGGCCAGGTCCAGGCCGTAAAGGCTGTCCCCATCGCTTAAAATGGCCTTGATGTAGGGGGCCCCTTCCTGGTCCGCCCCCTCCAGGCTGTCCGGGCGGTGCTGATAATTGGGCATGAGCACCCGCTTCCTGGCGGCAGTGTCCCCGGGCGAAAAAGTATACAGATAGCTGGTGGTGCGGATGTACAGGGTGTCCCCCGCCCGGGCCACCGCCTTCACCATCTCATAGGCGGTGTAGGCCTGGGGCTGCTCCAAGAGGGCGGTGCCAAAGAGGTTGCTGACCTCCTCCTGGGCCAGGGCCGGCAGGGGCACCAGGGGCAGCAGGCACAGGGCCAGCAGCAGGGCCAGGCCGCGGAAGGGCCGGGCAGGCTTTTTGTTTTTTCGCTTGGATGTGGTTCTCATGGGTTCTACCTCCTTCTTGTGGTGTCAAGATGGGGTTACAGAAGCAACAAGGTGTTGCGCGCAGGCAACAAAAACGCAGGGTATTTAACCTCCTTATCTATTAGACGGTTGAGGAGGCCCTTTTGTTGCCCAAGAAAAAGTATTTTTGTAATGAAATTGTAAATATTTTGCCAAAAATCACAGGATGGCCTGCAATAGCCCCTGAAACCGCTGTTATCCTGTCAACACCGCTGCATCACCTGGACATAAAAGCGCACCAGGTCCGGCAGCAGGGCAATGGGAATTCGCTCGTCCTGGCTGTGGATCATCTGAAGCTGCGCCCGGCTTAAGGGCAGGCCGGTGAAGCGGTAGACATGCTGGCTGATGCGGCAGAAATGCCGGCTGTCGCTGGCGGCCACCATCAGGTAGGGGGAGATGATGGTATTGGGATAGATGGCGGCGATGGCGCCGGTGAGGCGCTCCCAGGCTTCACCCTTGGTAGGGGAGACGCTGGAGGGCTCGCTGCCCCGGTCGATATTCACCGCTACCCGCGGGTCCCGGATGATGCGCGCCAGCCGGGCTTTGGCCTGCTCCTTGCTGTCCCCGGAAATCAGGCGCAAATTGAGGCCGGCACGGGCCTCATTGGGCAGTACGTTGTAGGCCGGGCTGGCCGAGAGCCGGGTCTGGGCCACGGTGGTGCGCACCAGGGCGTTGAGCTCGCCGCCGGTCTTTTTGCAGATGAGGTTCAAAAGGGGCGCAAAGCACCAGAGGTTGGCGAAGATCAGCTTGTACAGGAAGGTGGAATGGCGTCCCAGGGTGTCAAAGAGCTCCCGGGCGGCCTTGGTGAGGGTGAAGGGAAAGGGCTTTTGGTGGAGGCGGTGAAGGGCCCGGGCCAGGATGCCCACCGCCTGGCTGGCCGGGGGCGCGCTGGCGTGGCCGCTTTTGCCGGTAGCCACCAGGTCTGCAAAGACGTTGCCTTTCTCGGCAATGCCAATGAGGGCTGCCGGGGTGGACACCCCGGGGAAGACGTTGTTCACAATGGCCCCGCCCTCATCCAGGACGAAGGCCGGGCGGATGCCCTGCTGCTCCAGGTAATCCACAATGGCGGCGGCGTCGGCTCCCAGGCATTCCTCGTCCCCGCCAAAGGAGAGATAGAGGTCGTGTTTGGGGGTGAAGCCTTCCTTCAGCAGGCTTTCTGCCGCCTCCAGGATGGCCATGAGGGTGCATTTGGTATCCAGGCTGCCCCGGCCCCAGAGCTCGCCCTCGATGACCTCCCCTGAAAACGGCGGGTGGGTCCACAGGGCTTCCTCCACCGGCACCACGTCGTAATGGGCCATGAGGACGGAGGGATGGCCCGATGATTGCCCCGGGAGATGCAGCAGCAGGCCGTTTTTGCCCAGTTTCTGAAAACCCGCCCGGGCAAAGACCCTGGGGTAGGTGTCCTGCAGCAGGCCCACAAAGCGGTCAAACTGCTTCTGGTCGGCCCGGCCTTCCTCCGCATAGCTGATGGTGGGGATCCGGACCATGGCCTGGAGGCTGGCGGTGAGGCGCAGGTGGTCGATCTCCATCTCCCCTGCCGCCGCCGTCACCGGGCGGGGCGGCACAAACAGCAGCGCCCGCACCATGATGGTGAGGAGGAAGGCCGCCAGCAGGCCCAGGGCGATGTACAGGGCGATCATGGGCTGTCCTTTCCCCCCTCCCCCAGCAGGCCCTTCTTGTACAGCACCCGGGCCACGCCGATGGCGATGGCTGCCCCAACCGGCACCAGGATGCTGACGCTACTAGACAGGGAGGGCACCAGGAGGAAGAGCACCACCATGAACACCAGGGGGGCGGCCGCGATTTTGGGGTTTTTGCTGATGAAGACCATCCCCAGGGCGCCGAACATGGCGGGGAGGATGTTGTCAAAGGCTGGCTTTAGGGCCGGGGACTCCAGCAGGGGCTGGAGGCTGCCCAAGAGCAGCACCCCCAGGGCGATGATCACGGTGGTGACGATGGAGCTGGAAGCGATGGCGATGGTGGAAATCACATCCCCCTCCTCCGTCCCGGCCCGGACACGGGCGGCCTCCATGGCATTGAGGGCCGCCGGCACCTTGAGGTTGGTGAGGTTGCCGGTGACAAAGCCCAGGTAGCTGCCCCCGGTGCCCAGCATGGGCACAAAGGTGAAGACCTCGATGATGCCCACCGTCCAGTACAGGGGCGCCACCCCCAAGAGGGCCTTGAACACCGCCGTCAAGGGCGGCCAGGCGTTGAAGTAGACGCTGATGGCCAGGGGCACCATCAGCATCAGAGTGAGGGCTGTCCAGCCCCAGATGCGGCCATGCAGGTGGACGCTGCGCTGGTAGGGGGACAGGGCGACGCTTGTCTGTTTTTCTTTCATGTGGCTGTCCTCCTTAAGCCATCAGGGCGGTGATGGGGATGGCCAGGGCCATGGCCCCCAGCATGGAGATGGGCATGGCATACTGGGTGAGCCAGTCCCATTTCAGTTTCTTGATCAGAAGGCCGCAGACGGCCATGAGCAGGGCGCTCACCAGGGCCACCGCAATGGGGATGAAGCCGGGCAGGCCCAGGCGCACCTTGGCAAACAGCAGGCCCACAAAGGCGCTGATCATGCCCAGGAAGAGGCTATCCGACAGGATCTGCCCCCAGCGCCGGTCCTTGCCCCCCAGGCGGCTCATGCCCCCCTGGATTTTCTTCAGGCCCAGCAGCACCAGGATGAGGCCGGAGAGGATGCCCGCCGTCATCACCCAGGCGATGACGGAAAAGGTCTGGGCCCTTGTGATGGTCTCCGTCACCGTGGCCCCCATGGTGCTGGCCGCCAGGGTGGCGGCGGGCAGCTCGTAGGTGACAGCCCCCAGTACCGACAGCCGCAGCCAGGGCAGGGGCAGGCCCAGGAACTGGCTTAAGGTGATGACCCCCACCAGGATGCTCACCGCGGGGGCGATGGAAAACAGGGCGCTGGCAAAGACCGTCTTGCGGATGACGGCGGCCTCCATGTTCAGTTTCCGGGCCTGGCGCAGGGCCTTGACGAGGAAGAAGGCCGACTGGGCGATGACGAAGGCCACCACAATGCCGGCGATGAGGTACAAAACTGGATGGTTGACCGAGAACTCCATAAAACCGCCTCCTTATGTCCGTTCGTTGAGCAGGGCGAACACCGCCATGATGGCGCCGCCCGCCAGCTGCCAGGGGCTGATGGCCTCCCCCAGGAGCAGCACCGACAGCAGCACCGCCACCAAGGGGTCGATGTAGCTCATGATGGCCACCTGCTGGCCCCTGAGCCTGACGATGGCCAGGAAGTACAGGCAATAGCAAAAGCCGGTGTGAAACAGGCCCAGAATCAAAAGGGACAGGCTGCCCCGCAGGTCCAGCTGGTGCAGGTGAAAGCCCCCGGTGAGGAGCACATAGGGCACCATCAAAAGGACGGCGGCCCCAAACTGCACATAGGTGCGCAGGATGCCGTCCACCTGGCCGGCCGCCTTGTTGCTCATCACCACTACGGCGTACAGCACGGCGGAAGCCAGGGCCAGCAGCACCCCCTGCATGCTGCCCCCCGCCGTGCCCGAGGCCCCCAGCAGCAGCACCAGGCCCAGGGTGGACATGATGAAGCAGAAGCTTTGCCAGGGGCTGAGGCGCTCCTTGAGCAAAAGGACGCTGGCCAGCACCATGAAGGTGGGGGCGGCATAATAAACCAGGGTGGCGAGGGCAATGGTGGCGTGGCGGTAGGCTTCAAACAGCAGCATCCAGTTGACCGCCATGACAGCGCCGGTGACGGCAAAGCGCTTAAGCTGCCTGCGCTGCTGCTTCAGCTGGGCAAAGCGGCCGGTGGCACCCAGAAAGAGCGACAGAAACAAAAAGGCTATGAGGGCCCGGAACAGGGCGATTTCTGAGGAGGGCAGGGGGATGGCCCGCACAAAAAGGCCCACGGTGCCAAAGGCCATGACAGCCGTGACCAGCATCAAGCGGCTGGCCTTGGGGCTGGGGTTCTGCCATTGTCTGCTTTCCTGGGCCTGCATGCTGCCTCCCGGTGTTTTCTCTTGTTGTGATGGTATGAAAAGCCCGCCAGGCGGTCAAGTATTCCTTTGGTACAAAAAATGCCCCCGCTGCTTCTGTGGCGAAGGCATGTGGCGGCCCGGGTTCAGGCGCCGGTATCCAGGGGGCCGGTGTAGCCGCCGATGCCCCCCACATTGGCGGCGCCCTCATAGCCCATGCGCTTGAGCATGCCGGCCGCCATCATGCTGCGGCCGCCGGAGGCGCAGTACAGGTAGACCGGCGCCGATTTGTCAGGCACCAGCTCCTGCACCTGGCCGATCTGGTCCAGGGGTACGTTCAGGGCACCGGGCACATGGCCGCAGGAAAACTCCTGCCGGGTGCGGACGTCGATGATGCACACTCCCGGGTTTTTCCCTTTTTCGGCCACCGCCTCCATCATGGTTGTGCGGTTGCCCCGTCCAAACAAATCAAAAATAGCACTGTCCTCCTCTTGCATGGTCGCTTCTCATTATGTCACGCCGGATGGGGGATGAAACCCCGGGCCTGAACTTTTGCCTGCATCCAAAAGCGCCCTCCCCGGGGATGCCGGGAAGGGCAAGCGGCCAGAAGTGCTTACAGCGCCTTGAGGGCCTCAAAGACTTCCTCGATGTCCGGCAGCTGGGGCACGTCGTAGACCTTGATCCAGCGGACGATGCCCTGCTCGTCCACGATGATGTTGGCCCGGCCGGATGCCCCCAGCTCCTCCAGGAAGAGGCCCTGCTCCTTGGCCACGGCGCCATGGGGGTAAAAGTCCGCCAGCAGCTTCACCTTGTTGATGCTCAACACATTGGCCCACACCTTCTTGGAGGGGGCTGCATCCACGCTGAGGCCCAGGGGGATGGTGTTCAGCTCCTCAAAGCGGCTGTGGTTGGCCTCCAGGGCCCGCATCTGGTCGGTGCACACGCTGGTCCAGGCCAGGGGATGCCAGGACAGCAGCACCTTTTTGCCTTTCAGGTCGGACAGTTTCACGGTGCCGCCCTGGTTGTCCGCCAGGGTGAAGTCCGGGATGGGTTTTCCAATTTCCAGTTTCATTAAATCCTCCAATCTGTATCAGGCCATACCTGCACATGCTGTTGTCACCCCATGTATACCCGGAACGGGCACAAGTTAACGCCCTTGAAGCTTTCCGGGGCCGGTGCTATACTGAAAACACTTGATACCCACCCATCATTGAATAGGCAAAAGGAGTTTCACATGCTTCCACGCATCACGCTTTTGGCCACCGGCGGCACCATCGCCAGCCAGCAGACCGACCAGGGCCTCATGCCCCTGACCACGGCTGCGGGCATCCTGGAGTTCATGCCCAGCCTGAAAGACCTGGCAGACCTGAAGGCGCAGGACGTGTTCATGCTGGACTCCAGCAACATCCAGCCGGAGGAATGGCAGCTGCTGGCCAGGGCCGTGCAGGAGGCTGCCCGGGATGCAGACGGCATCGTCATCACCCATGGCACAGACACCATGGCCTACACCGCCTCCGCCCTCAGCTTCATGCTGCCGGGAATCACCATCCCGGTGATGTTCACCGGCTCCCAGCTGCCCCTGCACCACCCCCATTCCGATGCCCCGGGCAACCTCAGGGAGGCCTTTGCCATGGCCCTGTCCGGCCGGGCGGGGGTGTTTGTGGCCTTTCAGCACAAGGTGATTTACGGCACCCGGGCGGTGAAGATGCGCACCCTGGGCTTTGACGCCTTTGATTCCATCAACCTGCCCCCGGTGGGCACCTTTGATGCCGTGGGCCTGCACCTGGAGGACGAGCCGGCCCCCTGCCCGGCCTTTGACCCCGGGGAGGATCCCCTGGCCATCGACCCCAAGGTCTTTTTGCTGAAAATGATGCCGGGCACCAACCCGGACATTTTCGACCACATCCTAAAAGCCGGCTACCGGGGCCTGGTGTTGGAAGCCTTTGGCCTGGGGGGCCTGCACTACATCCGCCGCAACCTGATCGACAGCCTGCGGAAAATCAGCTCTGCCGGGGTCATCACCCTGGTGACCACCCAGTGCCTGTACGAGAAGGCGGATTTCAATATCTACGAGGTGGGCAAGGGCTTTCAGGTGCCCGGCATCTACGGCGCCCATGACATGACCACCGAGGCCGCCGTCACCAAACTGATGTGGGCCCTGGGGGACATCAAAAAGCGCCAGCCCCTGTTGACCCAGTGCCTGGCGCATGAGATGTGCTTTCTGGAGTAAGAATTATATCGGCAGGAAGGGCAGGAACCGCTGCACCAGGTATTTCCCCCACGCCAGGGTTTCCCGGGCGTGGTTTTTAATCCAGTATTCCGCCTTGATGGGGCTGCCCACCCCGGAGGGGTTCAGACCCAGGTCCCGTGCAATCTGCATGGCCCGGGGCAGGTGGTAGTTGCTGGTGACAATCAGGATGTCGATGGTGCGGTTTTCCAGCAGCTTGATGGCGTTTTCGATGTTTTCCCGGGTGTTGAAGGAGCTTTCATCCATCAGCACATGCTCGGGCCTTACGCCCCGGTCCGTCAGCCAGGCCGCCATGACGGAGGCCTCGGTGGCGGGCTCGTCCGCCCCCTGGGCGCCGGTGACCACGATGGGCATGGGCTGCTGCCGGTAGATTTCCAACGCCTTGTCCAGCCGCCAGGTGAGCTGCACGCTGGGATTGCCGTCCCGCTCCACCTGGGCACCCAGCACCACGATGGCGTGGTAGGTGCCTGGCCGGGGGATGGTGTATTCCTTGTACAGGAGGTGGCCAAAGAGGCCCATGAAGGCCAGGACCCCCAGGATCACAAGGGTAAATATCATTCGGAACACCCGGGTGATGCACCCGGGCCTGCTGTTTCTTGCCATAGGTACTCCTTTTGCATCAGATCTGCCCGTTGCCGGCGAAGCTGTAGGCCGCGTCCCCTGCGATGATGATGTGGTCCTTCAGGGTGATGGCGAGGGGAGCCAGGATGTCTTTCAATGCCTTTGTCATCTGAAGGTCCGCCCGGGAGGGCTGGGCCAGGCCGGAGGGGTGGTTGTGGGCCAGGACGCAGCTTGCAGCCCCGGCCCGCAGCAGCTCCCTGGCAATCAGCCGGGGGTAGACCGCCGTCTCCCCCTCATCCCCGGAGGACACCAGGCTGCTGGTGATGAAGTGGCCCCGGGCGTCCAGGGACAGCACCATGAAGCGCTCCACCGTCTCCCCCATCAGGAGGGCCTGGCAGCGGCGGATGAGGGCGTTCCCTTCCAGCCGGTCGCCCCCGTCCTGCACCAGGCCTTCCCGGTACAGCCGGAACAGGGGCAGCAGCAGCGCAATCAGGGAGGCTGCATGGGGGCCGATGCCCGGCACCGTCTGCAGGTCCTTCACAGAGGCCTGGAGCACCCGGTGGAACGAGCCAAAGTGGCGCAGCAGCGCGTGGGCCAGGGGGTTCACGTCCTG
>DAITOE010000050.1:0-10065 GCA_036834245.1 Clostridia bacterium
AGGGCCATGGCAAGCATCAGCTCCAAATCCTCACGGGCGGAAACCAATTCCTCATACTGGGTGATTTTGGCTTCCAGCCTGGAGATGCGTTTGTTGACCACAGTGGAACGCTCCAGATCGTCCCAGAACCCCGGGGCGGCCATTTCTTCCTTCAATTCGGTCAGCTCCCGGTTCATATGCTCAATTTGCAGACCCTCCCTGATTTCAGCGAGGGTGTCCTGCATGGTGTTCAAATCCTGTTGGATTACATCCGCTCCGATGATCATCTTGTGCGTTCCTTTGCTTTAGTTGGTGTTCCTGCCGCAGCACTGCTTGTATTTTTTGCCGCTGCCGCAGGGGCAGGGGCTGTTGCGGCCGATTTTCTCGCCGGGCTTTGTCCGGATGGGCTGGTTGGTTTTCTGCGGCTGCTGCTGAGCGCTGCTCTGGGAGGTCACCCGGGCCACGGCCTTTCGCTCCTCAGGCTTCTGGATGCGCAGCTGATAGAGGGTTCTGATGGTGTCTTCCTGAATCAGCCGCGTCATCTCGTCAAACATGTCGTAGCTTTCCACCTTGTATTCCGTCACCGGGTTGCGCTGGGCGTAGGCGCGCAGCCCGATGCCGTCGCGCAATTGATCCATGGCGTCGATGTGGTCCATCCAGCGGTTGTCAACGGAGCGCAGCAGGATGTTGCGCTCCAGTTCCCGCATGTCAATGCCCAGGGCGGTGATTTCTTCCTCACGCCGGGCATACAGATCTGCCGCGGTCTTTTTCAGAAAGCTGGCCATGCCTTCCTTGTCGAAGCTTTTTACCGCTTCCTCATTGGCCTTCATCGTGCCCGGGGGCACGGACAGGCGCTCCACCTCATCCTTCAAGCCCCGGATATCCCAGTCACCGGGTTCGCCAACGCAAAAGCGGTTCACCGCATCGTCCAGCACTTTTTCACCCATGGTGATGATGGTCTGCTTCATGTCCTGCCCTTCCAACACCTGCCGGCGCTGGGCGTAGATCAATTCGCGCTGCTGATTCATGACATCGTCATACTGTAGCACATTCTTGCGCACCTCAAAATTTCGGCTTTCGATGCGTTTCTGGGCGTTCTCGATCTGCTTTGTCAGCATACCCGCCGCCAGGGGCTCGTTCTCCTCCATCCCCAGCCTGCCAATAAGCCCTTCGATGCGTTCCCCGCCGAACAGGCGCATCAAGTCGTCCTCCAGTGAGATGAAGAACTGGCTGGAGCCAGGGTCCCCCTGTCTCCCTGCCCGGCCCCGCAGCTGGTTGTCAATGCGTCGGCTTTCATGGCGTTCGGTACCCAGGATGTGCAGGCCCCCTGCCGCCACCACCCGGTCGTGCTCCACGTCGGTGGTCTTTTTATATTCATCCCGCAGCGCCAGATAACGCTTCCTTGCTTCCAGCACCTCCGGGGAGACTTTTTCACTTTTGCCGGTGGCCTCTTCGATGAGTTCGTCCGGCACCTCCTCCTGGCGCATGGTGCGCCGGGCCAGGAAATCCGGGTTGCCCCCCAGCAGAATGTCGGTGCCGCGGCCTGCCATGTTGGTGGCAATGGTGACCGCGCCATAGTGCCCGGCCTGGGCCACGATGGCCGCTTCCCGGGCGTGGTGCTTGGCGTTGAGCACCTCGTGCTTGATGCCTTCCCGGGAGAGCAGGTCGCTTAAGTATTCGGACACCTCCACGGAGATGGTGCCCACCAGGATGGGCTGCCCTGTCTGATGGCGCCGGACAATCTCATCAACAACCGCCAAATACTTGCCCTTTTTGCTGCGGTACACCATGTCGTTGAGGTCGTCCCGGATCATGGGCATGTTGGTGGGCACCTGCACCACATCCAGGGCATAGATCCCCTGAAACTCCGCTTCTTCCGTCTTGGCGGTCCCCGTCATTCCGGCCAGTTTTTTGTACATGCGGAAATAGTTCTGGAAGGTGACGGTGGCCAGGGTTTTGCTCTCCCGCTCCACCTTCACATGCTCCTTGGCCTCGATGGCCTGGTGCAGCCCGTCGGAATAGCGCCTGCCGATCATGAGGCGGCCGGTGAACTCGTCCACGATGACCACTTCACCGTTTTGCACCACATAGTCCACATCCCGCTTGAACAGGGCATGGGCTTTCAGCGCCTGAATCAGGTGGTGATTCAGCTCGTTGTTTTCCGGGTCGTTGAGGTTCTCAATGGAAAAGGCCTGCTCCGCTTTTTTGGCCCCTTCCTCGGTGAAGACGACAGCCCGGTCCTTTTCCTCCACCGTGTAGTCGGCTTCGGGTTTCAGGCGCACCACAAAGCGGTCCGCCCGCTCATACAGGTCGGTGGACTTCTCCCCCTGGCCGGAGATGATCAGGGGGGTCCTGGCTTCGTCAATCAGGATGGAGTCCACCTCGTCCACGATGGCGTAGGCATGGCCGCGCTGCACCATTTCCCGCTCATAGATGACCATGTTATCCCGGAGGTAGTCAAAGCCCATCTCGTTATTGGTGCCGTAGGTGATGTCGCAGGCATAAGCATCCCTGCGCTGCTGGTGGTCCAGGTCGTGGATGATGACGCCCACCGTCAGGCCCAAAAAGCGGTACAGCTTGCCCATGTCCTCCCCCTGGAACTGGGCCAGGTAGTCGTTGACGGTGACGATGTGGACGCCCTTGCCCGTCAGGGCATTGAGGTAGGCGGGCAGGCAGGCGGTGAGGGTTTTGCCTTCACCGGTTTTCATTTCTGCGATGCGGCCCTGGTGCAGGACAATGCCGCCGATGAGCTGCACCTTGAAGGGCCGCAGCCCCAGAGTGCGCTTGGCAGCTTCGCGAACCACCGCAAAAGCATCGTTCAGGATGTCGTCCAGGGTTTCACCCTGGGCCAGCCGGTCTTTCAGAATCTGTGTCTGGGCCTGGAGCTCCTCATCTGACATGGCCTCATACCGGGGTTCCAGGGCTTCAATCTCCTCCGCCTGCTTGCGCAGAGGCTTCAACTGGGCTTCGGCTCCCAGGCCCAGCATTCCTTTTAATCGTTCTAACATGCACGTCTCCTTTGGTTCAAAAACCACGGCAATTATACCACGTCTGCGAAGCGGCGGGCAAGAAAGCGCCTTTTTGGCCGCCGGCGCTCCATCACCTTTTGCAGATTGTTCACATAGTTTCCTGCATGAAGAAAACCCCGCGGCATGCGAGGTTTCAAGGGTCATCAGCGTAAACTACAAAATGAATTTGTGCAGGTCGATCTTCTTGGCTGCCTTCACGTGCTCCTGCACATACTGGGCGGTGATGGTGAGTTCCACCTCCGGCATGTCCCCGCCGCCTGCATTAAAGGAGATGTCTTCCAGCAGCTCCTCAAACACGGCATGGAGGCGCCGGGCGCCGATGTTTTCCCCGGCGTCGTTCAGATTGCAAGCGGCCTGGGCGATCTCGTTGAGGGCTTCCTCCTCAAAGGTCAGCTTCACCTTGTCCGCAGCCAGCAGCGCCTGGTACTGCAGGGTCAGGGCGTTGTCGGGCTGGCTGAGGATGTTGACAAAATCCTCCTTTGTGAGGGACTTCAGGTTCACCTGCACCGGGAAGCGCCCCTGCAGTTCTGGGATCAGGTCCGATGTCTTGGCCACGTGGAAGGCGCCGGCGGCGATGAACAGCATGAAATCTGTGCGCACGGCGCCGTGTTTGGTGTTGACAATGCTGCCTTCCACAATGGGCAGGATGTCCCGCTGCACCCCTTCCCGGGACACATCCGGGCCGGAGCCTGCGCTGGAACGCCCGGCGATCTTGTCAATTTCATCGATGAAGACGATGCCGTCCTGCTCCGCCCGGCGCACCGCCTCCTCCCGGATGGCATCCATGTCAATCAGCCGCTCGGCTTCTTCAGCGATCAGGATCTTCCGCGCCTCTTTCACCTTCACCCGCCGCAGCTTGGTTTTCTTGGGCATCATGCCTCCCATCATGTCGCCGATGTTGATGGAGGCACCCCCCACTTCCAGCTGGGGCATCACGTCCTCCACCTCGATCTCCAGTTCCTGGTCTTCCAGCTGGCCGTCCTGCAGCTGCTGGCGTAAATCCTGTCGGCGTCCGGTGAGCGCTGCTTTTTCTTCCTCTGTCTGGTCCGGCTCTGTCTGCCGGCCCCGCAAGAGGATGTCAATGGGGTTGCTGGCCTTGCGGGGGGTCGGGCTGGACAGCAGGGTCAGGAGACGGTCCTCTGCCAGCACCTCAGCCCGGAGGCGCACCTTTTCCTCATGCTCCTGCTTCACCATCCGAACAGCGTTTTCCGTCAGGTCCCTGATGATGCTTTCCACATCCCGGCCCACGTATCCCACTTCTGTAAACTTGGTGGCTTCCACCTTCACAAAGGGGGCATTGACCAGTTTGGCCAGGCGTCTTGCAATCTCCGTCTTTCCCACGCCGGTGGGTCCGATCATCAGGATGTTCTTGGGGAAGATTTCCTCCCTGAGGGCTTCCTCCACCTGGCTTCTGCGGTAGCGGTTGCGCAGGGCGATGGCCACCTGGCGCTTGGCTTCATCCTGGCCGATGATGTAGCGGTCAAGCTCCCGGACGATTTCTCTGGGGGTCAGCTGGCTCATCAGGACACCTCCTCCACAATGATGTTGTCGTTGGTGAACACGCAGATGGAAGCCGCAATCTCAAGGGCCTTGCGGGCGATGTCCTTGGCCTCAAGGTCCGTGTTTTGCATCAGCGCCCGGGCGGCTGCCAGGGCATAATTGCCGCCGGAGCCGATGGCACAGATGCCGTCGTCCGCCTCAATCACCTCCCCGGTGCCGGAGATGAGGAGCATCTGCTCCCTGTTGGCAGCAATCAGCATGGCCTGCAGCTGGCGCAGGGCTTTGTCGCTGCGCCATTCACGGGCCAGGTTTACGGCAGCCCGCTCCAGGTTGCCCCCGGTCTGGGTCAGTTTTTCTTCCAGGCGCTCGCTGAGGGTGAAGGCATCGGCCACAGTGCCAGCAAACCCCACCGTCACCTGGTCGTTGAAAATCCGGCGCACCTTTTTGGCGGTGCTTTTGAAGATGGTGTGCTCCCCCATGGTCACCTGGCCGTCCCCGGCGATGGCAATTCGGTCATAGCGCTGCACAGCGCAGATGGTGGTTCCTCGTAATTCCATAGTGTGCTCCTATTTAAACAAGTCAGGCCGGGACACCTTGAAGGCTTCCAGGTCTAAAAGTGCGCGCTGTGCAAGATGGGCGTAGCGGTTTTGCTTGCCCTTCACCCGCATGTCCAGCGGCGGCAGGATGCCGAAGTTGATGTTCATGGGCTGAAAATGCCGGTTCGGGCTTGATATATAGATACCCAATGCGCCCATGGCTGTGGTGGGCGGGAAAAGCACTTTCGGAAAGCTCAGCAAATGCGCCGCCATGGCGATGCCGGCGTTGCAGCCGGAGGCCGTGCTTTCAACGTAGCCTTCCACCCCGGTAACTTGGCCGGCGAAAAACTGCCCGTCCTGCCCCCGCACAGCATAATTCCGGTCCAAAAAACCGGGGCTGTTGATGAAGGTGTTGCGGTGCATGACGCCAAAGCGCGCAAATTCTGCATGTTCAAGGCCCGGAATCATGCCAAACACGCGCTTTTGCTCGGGGAACTTCAGCCGGGTCTGAAAGCCCACCAGGTTGTAGATGCTACCGGCGGCGTCATCCTGGCGCAGTTGCACCACTGCAAATGGCTCCTTGCCTGTTCTGGGATCCCTGAGCCCCACCGGCTTCATGGGGCCGAAAGCTGCCGCCATGCGCCCCCGTTTTGCGATGGATTCTATGGGCAGGCAGCCGTCAAACTGCCGTTTGTCCTCAAAGCCGAGGATGTCCGCGCACTCAGCCGCCACCAGGGCATCGATGAAGGCATTGTATTCGTCCTCGTTCATGGGGCAGTTCAGGTAATCATCCCCGCGTCCATAGCGGGAGGCCCGGAAGGCGATGTCCATGTTGATGGACTCTTTAAACACAATGGGTGCCGCGGCATCATAAAAATGCAGCATACCGGCAGCCTGCTCAATCTCCCGGGCCAACTTTTCATCCGTCAGGGGGCCGGTGGCGATGATGAAGGGTGCCTCAGGAATGCTGTCAACCACACGGCTTTCATAGCGGACGAGGGGGTGCTGTTTCAGTTTTTCTGTGATGAAGGTGGAAAACTGCTCCCGATCCACCGCCAGGGCGCCGCCTGCCGGCACCCGGGATGCGTCAGCGGCCTGCAAAACCAGGGAATTCAATTGGCGCAGCTCCTGTTTCAGCAACCCCGGCGCGTTTTCCAGCCGGTCTCCCCGGAGGGAGTTGCTGCACACCAGTTCTGCAAACAAGGGGGAGCTGTGGGCCGGGGACATCCGCCCCGGCTTCATATCAATCAATGTGACCGGGATGCCGCGGGTCACCAACTGCCAGGCCGCTTCACTGCCTGCCAGGCCCGCGCCAATGATGTTCACCCGGCGTTCAGGCATGCTCTGCCTCCGGCGCCTCCTCCACCAGTTCGTGGTGCCGGCAGGTTTCGTTGGTGCAGAGGCGGTATTGGCTGTTTTTCCGGAATTTGTACACCATGTGGCTCTTGCACTTGGGGCAGGCTTCATTTGCCACCTTGTCCCAGGAGGTGAAATCACACTCCGGATAGCGTTCGCAGCCGTAGAACTTGCGGCCCTTCCGGGTGGTTTTCTCCAGGAGCCGGGCGCCGCAGGTGGGGCAGGGCGCATCGATATAGGTCAGGATGGGCATGGTAAAGCGGCATTCCGGAAACCGGGGACAGGCCAGGAAACGCCCGTAGCGCCCCATTTTGTAGACCAGCATGGTGCCGCAGACCTCACAGGGGATGTCGGACACTTCGTCGGGAATCTCTACTTTTTCAATGGAAGACTCCGCGTTTTCCACCATCTCATTGAAGCCGGGGTAAAACTGGCGCAGGATGTCCTTCCAGTCCAGTTCGCCATCTGCGATCTCATCCAGTTTGGCTTCCATGTCGGCGGTGAACTGCAAATCCACCACGGGGCTGAAATGCTCCAGCATGATGGCGTTGACCATCCGCCCCATTTCTGTGGGATAGAGCCTGCGCTTTTCCCGGGAGATATAGCCCCTGGCGATGATGGTGCCAATGGTGGGCGCGTAGGTGGAGGGGCGGCCGATGCCCTTTTCCTCCAGGGATTTGATAAGGGAGGCCTCGGTATAGCGGGCCGGCGGCTGGGTGAAATGCTGCTCTGCGTGAACGTCCCGGATTGTGACCTGATCCCCGGTCTTCAAATCCGGCATCACCTCTGCAATGCTCTCGCCGTTGTCGTCCTGGCCTTCTTCATAAATGGCGGTGAAGCCGGCAAAGGATTTGTGCTCTGCGTAATAGCGCAGCACCAGACCCTCTGCCAGCAAATCCGCAGTCAGGGTGTCGTACTCGGCATTCTTCATCTGGCTGGCCAGGAAACGGTTGTAAATCAGGCGGTAGACCTGCAGCTGCTCCCTGGACAGGAAGGCCTTCAGGCTGTCCGGTGTGCGGTTCACATCCGTGGGCCGGATGGCCTCATGTGCGTCCTGGGCCCGGCCGGAGGTCTTGTATTCCCGGGCTGTCCGGGGCAGATGCTCCTTGCCGAAGGTGGTTTGAATCACCTCCCGGGCTGCTGCCACCGCCTCTGTGCTCACCCGCACGGAGTCGGTGCGGATGTAGGTGACCAGACCCTGGCTGCCTTCCTTGCCCAGCTCCACGCCTTCGTACAGCCCCTGCACCACCTGCATGGTTCTGGAGGAGGTGTAGTTGAGCTTGCGGCTGGCTTCCTGCTGCAGGGTAGAGGTGGTGAAGGGCGGCGCGGGCGACTTCCTGCGCTTGCCCTGCTTGACATCCCCCACCTGAAACATGCTGTTTTTGATGAGGTCGTGGGCTTTTTTTGCCGCTTGCTCGTTATTGATTTCGGGCTTTTTGCCCTTGAGGCGGTTGAGGCGGGCGGTGAGGACCACTGGCCTGCCCTTAGCGCTGGTGGCTTCAAAATCAGCGCTCAGGTCCCAGTACTCTTCCGGGATGAAGGCATCGATTTCATCCTCCCGGTCCACAATCAGGCGCACCGCCACGGACTGCACCCGGCCGGCGGACAGCCCTTTTTTGATCTTGGCCCACAACAGGGGGCTGATCTTATAGCCCACCACCCGGTCCAGGGCACGGCGGGCCTGCTGGGCATTGACCCGGTTCATGTCAATGGTGCGGGCGGATTTGACCGCTTCCTTCACCGCGTTTTTGGTAATCTCCTGGAATTCCACCCGCATGGGCTGGCTGTCGTCCAGCTTCAGGGCCTGGGCCAGGTGCCAGGAGATGGCCTCGCCTTCCCGATCCGGGTCCGTGGCCAGGTACACCTGGCTGGCACCGGCTGCCTGCTTGCGCAGTTTGGCCAGGATGGGCCCGCGGCCGTGGATGGTGATGTATTTCATGTCGAAATCGTTGTCCACATCGATGCCAAACTGGGACTTGGGCAGGTCCCGGACATGGCCTTGGGATGCCTCCACCTTATAGTCCCGCCCCAAAAAGCGGGCTACTGTCCGGGCTTTGGCCGGGGATTCAACGATAACCAGTTTGTGTTTTTTTGCCTTCAAAGGAGCCTCCATACTTGGCTGATTAACTGCGCGCCTTGAACATCCGTCCCGGCAAGGAATCAATCAGGTTCTTCATTTCCAGGGTAGTCAGCAGCACATTAAGTTCCTGTGCCTGCAGATTCAGAATCCGCATGAGCTCATTGAATTGTTTCTGCTCATCGCACAGCGCATCATATAACCTGCGCTCTTCATTTGTCAAATCAGGCAGGACAAAACTGGTTTGCACCCCCTGGCTTGACTGCGCCCATCCCATGTCTTCCAGAATGTCCTCCGCACAGGTTATGAGCCGGGCGCCTTCCCTGAGCATCCGGTGGGGAACGGCGCTGCCAGGCTGATCCACCGGGCCCGGCAAAGCAAAGACTTCCCGGCCCTGGATCAGGGCATGGCCCACGGTGATCAGGGTGCCGCTCTTCTCCCGGGCTTCCACCAGCAACACCCCGTGGGAAAAGCCGGACACCAGCCGGTTCCGGATGGGAAAGTGATAGGCCAGGGGTTCTGCCTTGGGGGCGAACTCACTCACCAGCGCGCCGCCGGTTGCAATGATCTGCTCGGCCAATTCCTCGTTCTCACGGGGATAGATGCGTTTGATGCCGGAGCCCAGGATGGCGATGGTACGCCCGCTTGCTGCAAGGGCACCCTTGTGGGCGGCGGTGTCCACCCCCCTGGCCAGGCCGCTGACGATGACAACGCCGCTGGCTGCCAAATCCCGGGCAATTCTGAATGCCTGCTCACGGCCGTACCGGGTTTCCCGCCGGGACCCCACGATGGCAATGGCCCGGGGCACATCTTTGGACAAACTTCCACGGTAAAACAAGAGGGGCGGCAAGTCTGGAATCTGGGCCAGCTGTTCCGGATAGTGCCCATCCCCCGGCATACACAGGGAGATCTTGTCCCTGGTTAAAGCTTGTTCCAGCTTGTCGATGCCCTTGTCACGGAGTTTTGCCAGTTCCGAATATGCCTTTTCGCCGATGAGTTGTGCTACTTCACCAGAAAACTGATTATATGCCTGCCGGGCGGTGCCAAAGCGCGCCATCAGCTGGCCCCGGCCCTTCTCCCCCAGGCTGTCGCTGCAGGACAGCCAGGCCTGGTAGAGCTTCTCCCGTGCCTCAGCCATGGCTTTCCCCCCAGTATTTTCCATCGATCATGCGAAACTGAATGGCTTCTGCCATGGCGGGCAGGCTGACGGCATCTTCCCCGGCCAGGTCTGCGATGGTGCGGGCCACTTTGATCAGGCGTGTATACGCCCGCATGCTCAGGCCATAGCGCTGCACTGCCTGTTGCAGCAAGGTAGCCGCCTCTTTGGACAGCGCCGCCTGCTCCTCCAGGTTCTTGCCGTTCATTTGGGCATTGCAGCGGATGCCAGTGCCCTCAAACCGCCGGGCCTGGCGATCCCTGGCAGCCTGCACCCGCTGGCGCACGGTGGCGCTGTCCTCCTGGCTGTTTTCTTTCACAATGTCTGAAACAGGCACCACATCCACCTCCACCTGCAGATCGATCCGATCCAAAAGGGGGCCGGAGATGCGGTCCAGGTAGCGTTTGATCTCATAGCTGCCACAGCGGCAAT
>DAITOE010000051.1:0-10048 GCA_036834245.1 Clostridia bacterium
ATGCGCTCGGGCCGCTCGATGTAGTGCTCCTGCTCCACGTTTTTGAGGAAGGGAATGGTGAACACCAGCCACCAGACGGAGGTGATGAGGATGGAGAACTTCTGGGCGACGGGGCTGGAATAGCCCAGGGCCAAAAGGACGCCGATGGATAAGACAAAGGGGATGGTGCTGCCGCCGATATAACCCATGGCGTAGCCCCAGGAGGACACCTTGTCCATGCGCTCATTGGTGGTGACGTCGGTTAAGAAGCTGTCATAAAACAGGTTGGAGCCGGAAAAGCCGATCTTTGACAGCACATAGGCCACCAGCATGAAGCGCCAGTCGTTGGTGACGGCAATCAGGGCCGTGGCAATGACCCCCAGCAGCATGAAGGCGGTGAACAGCTTTTTCTTCATGCCCTGGTAGTCCGCGATGGAACCCAGGATGGGGGCCAGGATGGCGATGATCAGGGTGGCGATGCTGGTGCCGTAGCCCCACCACAAATCGCCCTGGTCCCCGGCGAAGGCCACAAAGATGGTGGGGAAGATGGCGGCCATGATGTTGGTGGCGTACACGGAATTGGCCCAGTCGTACATGATCCAGCTGCGTTCTTTCTTGGTAAAACGCCCTGTTTGTCGGCTCATCATGCAATACCTCCTGTGAATGATGCTGTTGCCGCATAGTATACAGACAAAGCCTGTAAAATGGTAGGACTATTTTGAAAAATCCGGGTAAAGGGACCAGGCAGCGCATTGTAAAAGGGCTGTATCAATTTGACGCTGCAAATTAATATTTGACAGCAAAAAGAAATATCTTTAAAAAACATGCGCCGTAATCCGTATAATTATGCGTTTCTCTTCGTTTTCTTGGGGATGGCATCTGCCGCGACCACAAGGGATGGGGTTTTGCCTTATCAACAGGTTGAGGTTCATGCAGGATTTCCCTGGTTTCGGTTATTTGATTCCAGCCTTTATCCGTGATAGAATGTGGCCGTGGTCAGGTGCTGTCCGGGACTTATCCACAGCAGTTTATCCACAGTTGTTCACCCAGAAACAGAGCATATCTGTTTTTTTTACCCCCGCTGAACCGTATACAGCGTGTATATTGTACTTGGAGAATGCGATTTGGATTACCAGATGATCTGGCAGAAGGCTTGTCAACTCATGCATGCGGAAATGTCCGACGTGACCTATTCCACGTGGATTGAGCGGGCGCTGCGCCCCCTGGACTTAAGCGGGGATCAGTACTTCATCAAGGCAGAAACGGATTTCTACCACCAGTTTGTGGTGCCCCGTTATTCTGCGCTGATCACCTCGGCCCTGAAGGAAGCCAGCGGGAAGGACCTGCGCCTGAACATCTTAACCCCCAAGCAGGCCAAGGAATACCAGAGCGGCGCCACCGTCATCAGGAAGCCTGCGCCCCAGCTGAACGAGCGCTACACCTTCGAATCCTTCGTGGTGGGCTCCGGCAACCGCTTCGCCCACGCGGCATCCCTGGCGGTGGCGGAAGCCCCGGCGGATGCCTACAACCCCCTGTTCATCTACGGCGGGGTGGGCCTGGGCAAAACCCACCTGATGCACGCCATCGGCCACTACCTGCTGGAGCAGCGGCCTGAAGCCCGGCTGGAGTACGTCACCAGCGAAACCTTCACCATCGAATTGGTCACGGCCATCCAGACCAACCGCAACATCCAGTTCCGGGAAAAATACCGCAATGTGGACATCCTCCTCATTGACGACATCCAGTTCATCGCTGGGCGGGACTCCACCCAGGAGGAATTTTTCCACACCTTCAACGCCCTGTTCAATTCCGGCAAGCAGATCGTCATCTCCTCCGACCGGCCCCCCAAGGAAATCGCCCACCTGGAGGAGCGGCTGCGCAGCCGCTTCCTGTCCGGCCTCATTGCCGACATCCAGCGCCCTGACATGGACACCCGCTGCGCCATCCTGCGCTCCAAGGCCCGGGAGGAAAACATGGTGGTGGGGGAGGATGTCATCCAGATGATTGCCCAGAACGTGGACAGCAACATCCGCGAGCTGGAGGGAAGTCTGACCCGCCTGTCCGCCTATTCCAGCCTCTCCGGCAAGGAGATCAGCCTGGAGCTGGCCCAGGAGGCCCTGAAGGAAATCATCTCCGAACACCAGCCCCGCAGCGTCAGCAGCGAGGACGTGCTCAACGCCGTGGCCGCCTATTACAGCATCAGCGTGGAGGACTTGATCGGCCCCCGGCGCAGCCGCAACATCTCCGTGCCCCGGCAGATGATCATGTACTTAAGCCGCCTGCTGACGGACACCAGCCTGCCCAAAATCGGCGAGATGCTGGGGGGCAGGGACCACTCCACCATCCTCCATGGCTGCGCCAAGATCGAAACCATGATCACCACCACCCCGCCCATCAAGGCGGCAGTGAACGACCTGAGCAAGCAGCTGATGAGGCGGTAGGACTTAGCAGTTTCAGACCATATCAAAGGGGAGTTTCAGAGGGCACAAGCCCTCTTCTTTGTCATTTCATGTGTGCACCACAAGGCTGAAAGAGGCGCCATGCACCGACGGATGCTATCTTCTCTTCAAAGTACAGTATAATTTTGCGCAATAAAAAAGCCGACCGGAGTCAGCTTTTCATGGTGTGGCGTTTCTCAGTCTGCCGCGTAGGGCATCAGCGCAATGGCACGTGAGCGCTTGATGGCACCGGACAGCTGGCGCTGATGCTTGGCACAGGTGCCCATCATGCGCCTGGGAGAAATCTTGCCCCGCTCATTCACGTAGCGGCGCAGGCGGTTGACATCCTTGTAATCGATGTATTCCACCTTGTTGGCGCAAAAATCACAGACTTTGCGCCGGGGGCGGCGTCCGCGGGGGCGCTGCCTTCTTTCGGCTCCTCGATCTACTGACATATTATCGTCTCCTCAATTTTCTGCTCAGAACGGCAGATCATCATCTTCCACCCGGACGAAACCGTTGTTGCTGTCCTGGGGCTCATTCACGCTGCCGGCGGGCCGGTTGTCCGGGCTGGAGCCTTCACCGCGGGGGGTGAGGAACTCCACCTCGTCGGCCTGGACTTCCAGGCTGTAGCGCTGCTGGCCGTCGTTGCCAGTGTAGCTTTGCAGGGTCAATGTGCCGGTGACGCCAACTTTGCGGCCCTTGGCCAGGTAGCGGTTGCAGTTTTCTGCCTGCTGGCGCCAGGTGGTGATGCGGAAGAAGTCAGCATCGGGCTGACCGGCTTCTGCGCCCTGGCGGCTGCGGCGGTTGACTGCCACCGTGAAGCTGCACACGGGGATGCCGCTTTGCGTGGTGCGCAATTCCGGGTCCCGTGTCAAATTTCCGATGAGAAAAATCTTGTTCATCCTGGTTTCCTTTACTCGTCGACCTGGCTGGGCAGCGCTTCGATGCCGGGTTCCGGAACGTCTGCGCTCTGGGCCTGCTGCGCTGCGCGCTGCGGCTGGGGTTTGACGTGGGCGCGCTTGTGCTCGATGCGGGTGATGAGATAACGCATCACATTGTCATCGATTTCCATTACGCGCTCCATCTCCTTGGGGAAGGTCGCCGGGGCGGAGAAGTGGACGAGGACATAGTAGCCTTCGGGCTTGTCATCAACCAGATAAGCCAGACGGCGCTTGCCCCATTCTTCCACCTTGTCCACCTTGCCTTCGTGTTGCTCAATCAGGGTGTTGAACCGGGTGATGAGCTCCTTGCGGGCTTCCTCTTCAAGGCTTGTGTCAATGATGTAGAGCAGTTCGTAATCCATACCTTTCACCTCCTCATGGACGTATGGCGCCATGTCTTGCATGGCGCAAGGATGTGCCAATTACGTAATATACATGAAATCCGGGTTTCCTGCAAGGGCGAATTTTCAGCCCCTGCACAATCCCGGGAATCCCTGCAATCAGGGGCTTGTTGGCAGGCGGTGGGCCAGGTTGATTTCGTTGATTTCTTCCACCGTCCGGGGCGGCACGCAGTAGGGGCAGGCGGTGAGGTGGCTGTAGTCCCCGGTGCCCAGCTCCCCGTAGTTGAACTGGGTCATGGGGGTGAACTGCTTTTTGACGCCATAGCAGGTGTCCGCAGAATGGTAGTTCTGCCCGCCCTTGGGGTTGTAGTACAAGGGGGTGTCCGGGTCCACATGGGGCAGCTGCCGGCCGGGCAGGTCCTCCCAGACCACCAGCTTGGTGCCCATGCGCTTCCTTAAGGTGTTCCACACCCAGGTCATGTTGGTGCCCTTGGGGGTGCGCTTGCGCTGCACCCGGATGCAGCCGTGGCTGGCCCGCTGGCCCAGCACCGCCTCATAGCGGCTGTAGTTCTTCTGGCCGCTTCTGATGGAGTGGGGCACCTCGTGGAGGATGTCGCCGAAGTTGAAGCGCAGGCCCATGGCGGCGTTCAGCCCTTCCACTTCAAAGCCGCCCACGGCGCTCACCAGGAGGAACTCGCCGCTGCGGGTCTCATTGTAGGGCTGGCGCTCGTTGGGCAGGCCTGTGGAAATCACCAGCACGTCATAGATTTCGCCGTCCTCAAAGATGTACATCCGCTGGTCCAGCTTGTCCACCAGCAGGGCGTATTTGTCCTTGGGGGTGACGGTGGTCAGCATGTCGGTGCGGATATAGCCCTGCACCAGTTGGTTCCAGGCTTTGATTTTGCTGTCAAAGAAGGAGCTGGAATAGGTTTCCACCAGGCTCCACCCGTCGTCCCGGGTTTCCAGCACATGGACCCCCTGGGAATCCCGGGTCACGTCCCCCACCGGTTCAGAATTGCTGTCCGGCTCGCTGTAGAGCAGCTGCTGGGATTTCTGGTGGCCCTTCACCACGGTGACCGGGGCCATGAGCATCTCCCACACCGCCTGCACATTGCGGATGTCCATGGGGGTTTCCCAGTAGCCCTTGCCATCGGTGACATGGCGAGAGGGAGCGGGGTACAGGGTGCTGTCCTCCTGCTCTGTTGCCAGGACGGGCAATTCCACCAGCAGCAGGAGGATAAACAGCAGCGACAGAATTTTTTTCATGGTTTCCTTTCCTTATCCAAGGGGGGCGGCTGCGGGCAGGGCGATGGGGGGAAAGCCCAAAAAGCCCGTCACCTGGCAGATGATCACCAGGATGCCCAGCAGGCCCACATACAGGGCGAATTTGTAGAAGCTGATGCGCTCGATGAGGGACAGCATGTAGCGGATGGCCAGGAAGCCGAAGATGGCGGCAAAGACCATGCCGATCAGGGACTCGGGGCTGAACATGGCCGGCAGGGCATCCATCTCCAGGGCTTTCTTGCCCTCGGACAAAAACCCGCCCAAAATGGCCGGGGCCGACATCATGAAGGAGAACTTGGCAGCAGTCTTGCGGTTGAGCCCGCTGAGAACGCCGCCCAAGAGGGTGGAGCCGCTGCGGCTGACGCCGGGGAGCAGCGCGATGCCCTGGAACACGCCCATGGTGAGGGCGGCGGGGATGCCCACCTCGCTCTTTTTGGTGCGGCCCGCGTTCCAGCGGCCGTACACCTCGATGAGCACCAGGAACAGGGCGGTGATCAAAAAGGCGATGCCCAGGAACCAGCCTTCAAACAGGCTGTCGATCCGGTCCCCCAACAGCACCACCAGGACCAGGGCCGGCAGGGAGGCCACCACCAGCAGCAGCAGGGTGCGGTTTTTCACAGGGTGCAGGATCATGTCCACCCAGTCCCTGAAGAAAATCGCTGCCACTGCCAGCAGGGTGCCCATGTGCAGCATCACCGAAAAAGCCAGGGGGTTGGCGCTGCCCTCATAGCCCAGGAGGCCCAGCAGCTTTTCCGCCACGATGATGTGGCCGGAGGAGGAGATGGGCAGAAACTCTGCAAGGCCCTGCACGATGCCCACGATTGCTGAAAATACGATGCTCATAGCGTTCCTTTCCTGCCGGGATTTGCGCCGGCAGGTTCATTCTACCCCGTTGGGCCAAATCAGGTCAATGGATGCTGCATCCTGAGGCCCCGTCGCCCGGACAGCCCGGTTTATTCCATCTCCCGGATGCGCTGTTTATTATCCGTGCGCCGGTAGCGCTTTTTGCTTTGTTTTACCCGGCTCACCGGGGAAAAGGCCCAGGTCACCCGCTTTTTTGCTGCCGCCAGGCGCTTTGCTTTTTTTGACTGCTTGTTCCCGGGCACCATCTTCTTGTCCATAACACACCTCACAGCATTATACCACGCCGTGGTATTCCTTGAATCAGGGGGGGTAAGGGGCTATAATGCTCCTATCACATCAAAAGCAGGTAATCAATGCAGAAGCTGAGAGTTCTTTTTTCGCCACGGGATATGACCAAAGGCGCGCCCTGGAAGCGCATCCTGGAGTTCGCCCTGCCTATGCTGGTGGGCAACATCGCCCAGCAGCTCTACGCCTCCACCGACTCTGCGGTAGTGGGCCAGTATGTGGGGGACCACGCCCTGGCTTCTGTGGGCAGCACCGGCCCCATCCTGATGTTCATGATTGCCCTGTTTGTGGGCATCTCCACCGGCGCCGGCATCCTGGTGTCCCAGGCTTTTGGCGCCAAGGACCGGACCATGCTCAGCACAGCCATCGGCAACTGCATCACCCTGACGGCCATCGTGTCCCTCATTATCATGGGCCTGGGTGTGCCCCTGTCTCCCCTGATCCTCAGCGCCCTGGCCACCCCCGAACCCATCATCAAGGATGCAATCCAGTATTTGCAGATCTACTTCTACGGCATCGCCGGCTTCACCTTCTACAACGTGCTCTCCGGCGTGCTGCGGGGGCTGGGGGACAGCTTTTCCGCCCTGCTTTTCCTGCTGCTCACCTCGGCCCTCAACATCGCCCTGGACCTCTGGTTTGTCATCGGCTTTGGCTGGGGGGTTGCCGGGGTGGCCTGGGCCACGGTCATCGCCCAGTCGGTGTCGGCGGTGCTGTGCTATTTCAAGCTGTCCCGGATGCAGGCCACCTTTGACATCAACCGCCACACCATCAAACTGAAAAAGCACACCGTCCAGGAGATCCTCAGGCTGGGCATGCCCTCGGGCTTCACCCAGGCCATCTTCTCCATGGCCATGATCCTGGTGCAGCGGCTGCAAAACAGCTTTGGCCCGGACGTGGTGGCCACGGCCATCATTTCCATGCGGGTGGACGGCTTTGCCATGATGCCCAACTTCAGCTTTGGCATGGCCATGACCACCTTCACCGGGCAGAACATTGGCGCTGGCCGGATCGACAGAGCGCAGAAAGGCGCCATGCAGGGTGTGGTCCTGGCAGTGGGGGTGGCCACGGTGATGACCCTGGCGGTGCTGCTCTTTGGCCGCTCCATCATGAGCCTGTTCACAAAAACCGAAACCATCATCGACCTGGGGATGCATTTCATCCGCATCCTATCCCTGGGTTTCATCGCCATGGCGGTGATCCAGACCCTGTCCGGCGTCATGCGGGGGGCGGGGGACGCCATGACCCCCATGTGGATTTCCCTTATCACCTCGGTGCTGCTGCGGGTGCCCCTGTCCTACCTGCTGGTGGCCTGGACCAAAACCCCGGAGACACCCCTGGGCAAGCCGGAGAGCATCTACTACGCCATGCTGGCCACCTGGCTGGCAGGGGCCGGCATCAACTACCTGGCCTTCAAGTACGGCCGCTGGCGCAAGAAAGCCCTGAAACGCATCGAAACCATGCAGGAAAAAGCCATGGACGCAGCTTCTGAAATCGCAGAGGAAAACATCCTGTGAGCCAGGACATCATCCTGAGCCTCTGCGCCCTGGCGGCCATGGTGGTGACGGGCCTGAATTACCAGCTGGGCAGCGAGCGGCAGTGGCACAAAAAGCCCTGGCTGCTGTTCTTCAAAGGGGTCACCACCGGGTTTGCCGGCCTGCTGGCCCTGTATGCCTATGTACAGACCGGGCAGCCCCATGCCCTGGTGATGGCCCTGGGCATCTTCATCTGCGCCGTGGCAGACGTGCTGCTGGAAATTCATTTCCTGGCGGGGATGGGCTGCTTCGCCCTGGGCCATGTGGCCTATATCGTCTCCTTCTGGATGCGCAAGACGCCCGGGCTGCCCTCCTTCCTGCTGTTCGGGGCCCTGGTGGTCTTTGTGATCATCATGGTGCTGCGCCTGCGCAGGCAGGTGGCCTTTTCCATCGTGCCCCATGGCCTGTATGCCCTCCTCATCAGCGGGATGGCGGCAGCGGCCCTGGAGCAATCCGTTCTGGTGTTTTTGGGGGCCTTGCTGTTTGTGCTGTCAGACGCCATCATTGCCCGCCGCCTGGTGTTTCCGGAAAAGGACCCCTGGGACCGGGCCTGCATCATCCTGTATTACGCCGCACAGTTCCTGCTGGCGGCCAGCCTTCTTTTCAAATATTAAAAATCATGTTGCTCTTGGCGAGATGGTTTTAGGTAAGCAAAAACCTCTTTTTGCCACAACTGAATCCTCCGGCATCACAGGTTCCCTGGATCAAAAACGTCCCAGGCGGGTGAAAACCTGCACAGTTTGTGCTACAATCATCAGGTGTGCCTGATTACACAGATGAGCAAGGAGGATTTTATGCAGTATTCCAAAGAGCTGGAAGAAATGACCTGCGTACAGCGCGGGCCCATCCATGGCGCCGCCCCCATTCCCCAGGAGGGGAAATGGGTGCAGGCAAAGGAAGTGAAGGACATCAGCGGCTTGACCCACGGCGTGGGCTGGTGCGCGCCCCAGCAGGGCGCCTGCAAGCTGACCCTGAATGTCAAGGAAGGCCTCATCCAGGAAGCCCTGGTGGAGTGCATCGGCTGCTCCGGGATGACCCATTCCGCCGCCATGGCCAGCGAGATTCTCCCCGGGAAGACCGTGCTGGAAGCCCTCAACACCGACCTGGTGTGCGACGCCATCAACACCGCCATGCGGGAACTGTTCCTGCAGATTGCCTACGGCCGCACCCAGAGCGCCTTTTCCGAGGGCGGCCTGCCGGTGGGCGCCGGCCTGGAAGACCTGGGCAAGGGCCTGCGCAGCCAGATTGCCACCATGTACGGCTCCCTCCTCAAGGGACCCCGCTACCTGGAGATGGCGGAAGGCTATGTGATGAAGCTGGCCCTGGATGAAAACGGGGAAATCTGCGGCTACCAGTTCTGCCACCTGGGCAAGATGATGGAAGCCATCAAAAAGGGCGTCGACCCCAAGGAAGCCTACGAGAAAAACGTCGGCACCTACGGCCGTTTTGACGACGCCGCGTCCTATATCGACCCACGCCATCAGTAAGGAGGAAAACGCATATGCCGCAATTTGAAGGATACGAGCGCCGGGAGAAACAGATCAACCAGGTGCTGCAGGACAATGGCTTTTCCTCCCTGGAAGAAGTCAACGAGACGCTGCTGGCAAAAGGCATTGACGTGCGCAAAATCGTCCACGGCATCCAGCCCATCGCCTTTGAAAACGCCGTCTGGGCCTACACCTTAGGGGCAGGCCTGGCTGTGAAGCGCGGGCTGAAATCGGCAGCCGAGGCAGCCGAAGCCATCGGCGACGGCCTGCAGGCCTTCTGCATCCCCGGCTCCGTGGCGGACCAGCGGGACGTGGGCCATGGCCACGGCAACCTGGGGGCCATGCTGCTGCGGGAGGAAACAAAATGCTTTGCCTTCCTGGCAGGCCATGAGTCCTTTGCCGCCGCGGAAGGCGCCATCGGCATCGCCCGCACCGCCAACAAGGTGCGCAAGACGCCCCTGCGGGTCATTTTGAACGGCCTGGGCAAGGATGCCGCCTACATCATCAGCCGCATCAACGGCTTCACCTATGTGGAAACCCGCTATGACTACGCCACCGGCAAGCTGGAAGTGGTCAGCGAGAAAGCCTTCTCAACCGGTGAAAAAGCCAAGGTGCGCTGCTATGGCTCCAACGATGTGTCAGAAGGCGTCGCGGTGATGCGCCATGAGCAGGTGGACGTGTCCATCACCGGCAACTCCACCAACCCAACCCGGTTCCAGCACCCCGTGGCCGGCACCTACAAGAAATGGGCCAATGAGCACGGCAAGAAGTATTTCTCCGTGGCCTCCGGCGGTGGCACCGGCCGCACCCTGCACCCGGACAACATGGCAGCCGGCCCTGCCTCCTACGGCATGACGGACACCATGGGCCGGATGCACTCCGATGCCCAGTTCG
>DAITOE010000052.1:0-10001 GCA_036834245.1 Clostridia bacterium
GCGCCCTTGGCCAGCTGCAGCTTGCGGATGTCCTCCTGGCTGATGAAGACCTCCTCGGTGAGGTACACCGGGTCCCGGGCCAGGCGGCCGGTCTCGTCCATCAGCCCCAGGTCCAAAAAAGCGCTGGCGGCGTCAATGATGCCGGAGCCGCAGATGCTGGCGGCCACCGCTCCACCGATGGTGGTGACCTGCAGCTTCCCTTCCCGAGCCCGGACGCTGTCGATGGCCCCCTTCACGCTGCCGGAGCCCATGTGGATGCCGCCCCCTTCAAAGGCGGGGCCGGCGGCGGCGGCGGCGCAGTAGAGCTGGCCCTCGTGCCACAGGGCAATCTCCCCGTTGGTGCCGATGTCGGCCAGCAGCGCGGTGTCCGGGCTGTCACACATCCCGCTCACCAGGATGGCCATCAGGAGGTCCGCCCCCAAAAAGGCGGCGATGCAGCGGGGCAGGAAGCTGCCCTCACCAGACCATTCCCCAAAGAGGTGCTCCGCCATGAAAGGTGCAGCGGAGAGGGCTTTGGGGGAGAGGCCCTGGTAGAGATGCAGCATGGCGGTGTTGCCGGTGATGACCATGGGGCGGATGCTGCCTTCCGGGATGCCGGCCTCCCGGGCCAGCTGCTGCTTCAGCTGCCGGACGGCGCCCTGCACCATGTCCTGCAAGGCCTGGCCCTGGCCGGACAGGGCGGCCGCAATCCGGCCGATGACGTTGTCCGCCACCTGCACCTGGGGGTTGAGGCAGGCGGCCGTTGCCAGCTGCCTGCCGGTTTTCAGGTCCACCAGCAGGGCGGCGATGGTGGTGGTGCCGATGTCCACCGCCAGGCCGGTTTCTCCCTGCATGGGGCTTTGGCCTGTTAGGTCAGAAGCCGGCGCTAAGGTGATGCCGAACATCTGCTGCGCCTCTTGAAGCCACACCTGGGCATCGCCCAACAGGCGGGTGCTGCAGGCCCTGGCCAGGCCGTCCCGGGGCGCAGGAGACAGGCTGCCAGCGGCCCTGACGGCGCAGCGGCCGCAGACCCCGGCGCCGCCGCAGGGGGTCATCACCGGGAAGCCTTTTTCCCGCAGCAGATCAGACAGCAGGGGCTGCCCTTCAAAAAAAACAACCTGGCGCTGCTGCGCCAGGAGGACGATCAACTCAGGCAAGATGATACTCCTTGAAAAAGACCATGCCGAAATAGGTGACGGTGTTCTCCCCGTGGTGGTATTTCAGCCCTGCCTTTGAGGCGGTTTTGTACACATCGATCCCATAGGCCTCCAGGGAGGACAGGGCCATCTCCGGGCTGATGCAGGGCAGGCCCACAGGCTTGGTGCAGCGCTCGCAGATCCGGCAGCCGCCGGTGGACAGGTGCAAAAGCCCCGGCAGGTGCTGCAGCTGCTCCCGGATGCGCACGGCGATGTCGTTTTGCAGCCGGGCGGCCAGGAGCATGCCCTCGATGTCAAAGCTGTCCTCCAGCTGCCCCACGCTCTGGTACAAAAGCCCCGTGTCATACTGGCTGGCCTGGGCAATCAGCTCGTGGATGTTGCCCACGTCCGGCGGGCACATGTGGCAGGCGCCGTATTGCCCGCAGGCGTTGCTGGCGCAGATGTCCCGAAAGACCGGGTCAAAGGCCACATCCTGGCTGATGGTCACCAGGGCGGCCCGGTGGGCGCCGCAGGACTGCGCCAGGGGGATCAGGTCTTGCCGGTTCACCGGCTCACAGAAGGCCTTCAACCAGTTCAAGGGCCATGTCCGCGGCGCTGGCGGCATCCGCGGCATAGGCATCCGCCCCGATCTGCACCCGGAACTCCTCCGTCACCGGGGCGCCGCCAATCATGATTTTCACCCGGTCCCGGATGCCGGCCGCTTCCGCTGCCTTCACCACCTCCTGCATGGCGGACATGGTGGTGGTGAGGAGGGCGCTCAAACAGATGATGCGGCAGTCCTGCTCCTGCGCCGCCTCAATGAAGGTTTCCGGCGCCACGTCGGTGCCCAGGTCAAGCACCTCAAAGCCCTTGCCTTCCAGCATCATCTTCACCAGGTTCTTGCCGATGTCGTGCAGGTCGCCCTTGACGGTGCCGATGCACACCTTGCCCCGGGACTGAACGCCTGATTCCGCAAAATGGGGCTTCAGCAGCTCCATGCCCCGGTTCATGGCTCGGGCTGCGATGAGCACCTCCGGCACGAAAACCTCGTTGTTCTTGAATTTTTCGCCGATGATGCCCATGCCGTGAAGCAATCCCTTTTCCAGGATGTCCTTCACCGGGGTGCCTTCCTCCAGGGCCTTGGCCACCAGCTCCTGCACGGCCTTGGCCTTCCCGGCCTGGAGGTTGGAGGAAATATCAGAAAGTATGCCCATTGTGTACTCCTTTTCAGGCCCTTCGGCCTTCGTTTTGGATAATTTGCATGATGAACCGCAGGCTGTCCAGGCTGCTGCCGTTGTTGATGCTCCCGGCGGTCGCAATATTGACGCCATTATAGTACAAAGCATCCCGGCAGTCACGCCGGATTTCCTGCAAGATGGCGTCCCGGTCGTTGCGCATGAAGCTCATGGGGGAGAGGCAGCCGTCAATCCGCGCCTTTGGCAGGTGCCTGCGGATCTCCGGCACCAGCACCGTGGGGCCGAAGTTCACCCCGTTGAGGTGCAGCCGCCCCAGGATGGGCAGCAGGTGGCCCATGGGGGAGTCGGAGTGCTGGTAGCGCTTGTCCGGTTCATCCGGGGAATATACCGCGAAAACCTGCTTTAACACCGGGTAGCCAAACAGCTCGTACATGGCGGGCGTCAGGAGGCAGCAGTTGTCATCGGCGAAGCTGAAGCCCTGGGTCTCTTCCGCCGTGGTGCCGTGTTCCTCATCCATCACCCGGGCCATCTTAAGGGTGACCAGGATAATGGCTTCTGAAAACCGCTTTGCCAGGTCCGGCTCGTCCATCACTAAAAACAGGAAGTCCTCCGTGCCCATGATGGAGCAGGCCAGGGTGACAGGCCCCCGAATGTGCCGCATCAGGCAGGGCTTGATGCCATAGGTTTCATACACCCGCGTTTTCTCGGCCTCCCAGTTTGGGGGCAGCATGAAAGCCCGCAGGTCCATGTTCTCCACCCGGTCCAGCAGCTGTTCCAGCTCCTTGTAGGAATGCACACTCTGGGTGAGCCATTCGGTGTCGTTGTGGTAGATATAGCTGCCGCCAAAGACTTCCCCGATGCGCTTCACAGGGGGCAGTTTGGCGTCCTCCGGCGGGAAGGCTTCATTCAGCAGGCGTTTTCCCACCAGGCGCTCCGCCTTGTCGTTGTAGCGGCGGTTCAGCTGGATGCGCCGCTCCCGTTCAATGGGCATCCAGGGGGTGCCGGGCTCCCCCAGTTCCGCAAAGACGCATTCGTCGCTCATCCGGATGCCCAGGGGCAGCTGGTCCGCCTGGTTGAAGCAGTTGTTGGCATGGGCGGCTTCGTCATCCGCCCAGAACCGGTCCAGGTCCAATTCCCGCATGGCGCACCTCCGGATTCATGTATTTTCTGTCGCGTTTCCGGCCGTTTTCTGTGTTTATTATGGCGGCAGGCCCTGTGTTTGTCAATATCCATCCAGACAGACACCGGTCATGGACTAAATGCGCCCAGGCCATTGACTTGTAAAAATAATGGTTTGTATATACTCGACATGTCCCAGGCCATATGCTATGATATTTTATGCAGCAATTTGCAAATACACCAAACAGCTTTTTTGAAGACTGTTTGCAGAAAGGACACAGGATGGATCGAAGCACTGCCAGAAACAAGGCCAAAGACCTGGTCGCCCGGATGACCCTGGAAGAGAAGGCCTCCCAGCTCAAGTACGACGCACCTGCCATCCCGCGCCTGGGCATCCCTGCCTACAACTGGTGGAGCGAAGCCCTCCACGGCGTGGCCCGGGCCGGCACCGCCACTGTTTTC
This sequence comes from Clostridia bacterium, assembly GCA_036834245.1. GTDB lineage: Bacteria > Bacillota > Clostridia > Christensenellales > Aristaeellaceae > UBA6115. Next base: position 3,893 of record DAITOE010000052.1, read on the forward strand.
CCCCAGGCCATCGGCATGGCAGCGATGTTTGACCCGGATTTTTTAAAGGAAATCGCCAAAGCCATCGCCCTGGAAGGCCGGGCCAAGTACAACGAGGCGGCCGCCCTGAATGACCGGGGCATCTACAAGGGCCTCACCTTCTGGTCTCCCAACATCAACATCTTCCGGGACCCCCGCTGGGGCCGGGGCCACGAAACCTTCGGGGAGGACCCCCACCTCACCACCCGGCTGGGGGTGGCTTTCGCGCAGGGCCTCCAGGGGGAAGGGGAATACCTCACGGCGGCCGCCTGTGCCAAGCATTATGCGGTGCATTCAGGCCCTGAGGGCCTGCGCCACGAGTTTGACGCGGTGGTGAACGAGAAGGACCTCTTTGAAACCTACCTGCCCGCCTTTCGCGCCCTGGTGCAGGAAGCGGATGTGGAGGCGGTGATGGGGGCCTACAACCGGGTCAACGGGGAGCCCTGCTGCGGCAGCCCCCGTCTGCTGGTGGACATTTTAAGGGGCCAGTGGGGCTTTGAAGGCCATGTGGTCAGCGACTGCTGGGCCATCAAGGACTTCCATGAGGCCCACCTGGTGACGGACACCGCCACAGAAAGCGCGGCCCTGGCCATTGAAAACGGCTGCGACCTCAACTGCGGCAACACCTACCTGCACCTGCTGGCCGCCTACCAGGAAGGCAAGGTGACGGAGGAGCAGATTACCACCGCCTGCGAGCGCCTGATGGCCACCCGGTTCCGGCTGGGCCTGATGGATGAGGACTGCGCCTACAACCGCATCACCCTCCTGGACAACGACACCGACCAGCATGATGAGCTGGCCTACCAGGCCGCGGCCAAATCCATGACCCTGCTCAAAAACGACGGCATCCTGCCCCTTCAAGAGGACCAGGTCAAGACCATCGCCGTCATCGGCCCCAATGCCGACAGCCACCTGGCCCTGGAGGGCAATTATGCCGGCCTCTCCTCCCGCTATGTCACCTTCCTGGAAGGCATCCGGGAAGCCGTGAAGGGCAAGGCCCGGCTGCTGTACGCCCTGGGCTCCCAGCTGTTTGAGGAGCGGGACAGCCCCATCACAGAAATCGACAACCGCCAGTCCGAGGCCGTGGCCATCGCCCAACATGCGGATGTGGCCATCCTCTGCCTGGGCCTGGACGCCACCCTGGAGGGGGAGCAGTCCGACACCGGCAACCACTTCGCCTCCGGCGACAAGCCGGACCTGGAGCTGCCCCCCGCCCAGCGGCGGCTGCTGGCGGCAGTCCTCAAGACCGGAACACCGGTGGTGACGGTGTTGACCACGGGCAGCGCCATGCGGGTCACCGAGGGCAACGCGGTGATCTGGACGGGCTATCCCGGCCAGGCGGGCGGCCGCGCCCTGGCGGACATCCTCTTTGGCAAGCTGTCCCCCTCCGGCAAGCTGCCGGTTACCTTTTACCACACCGCGGATGACCTGCCGGACTTCACCGACTACAGCATGAAGAACCGCACCTACCGCTATTTTGAGGGCGAAACTTTGTACCCATTCGGCTATGGTTTGTCCTATACAAAATTTAAACTTGATTTTCCTGTGTATAATAACCATGCTGTGGAAGTGGGCATTTCCAACGTCGGCGCCATGGACGGGGACGAGGTGGTGCAGGTCTATGTGAGGAATCACCACGACAGCGCGCCACCCCATCCGGTGTTGTGCGGGTTTCAGCGCGTGTCCCTGAAAGCGGGGGAAACCAAGGCCCTTCGCCTGCCCCTTGACCCGGATGCCTTCACCGTCGTCCTGGAGGACGGCAGCCGGCAGCCGGTCACAGGCGGCAGCACCCTCTATGTCGGCACCAGCCAGCCGGATGCCCGCAGCCAGGCGCTGACCGGGCAATCAAGCCACGAATTACATCTTACAGGAGACAACTGATGAAAAAGATCACCGAGGACATGTTCTTTATTCCGCAGATCAGCTATTTTGTCAACCGCGTCTGCACCCCCGACTGGGTGATTGAGCGGCAGCTGATCGATTTTCACGACTTCACCTTCGTCTTAGAAGGCGAGGGGGAGTACATCGTGGACGATGTGGTCTATCCGGTCACCAAGGGGGATCTGATCTACATCTCCCCTGGCAAATGGCGTGAAGCCAAAAGCAGCACGGAGCACCCCATGACGCTGCATGCCTTCAACATGTTCCTGTTTGATGAGGATTTCAAGCCGGCCACCATGCCCCTGCCCATCGTGAGCCACCTGGAGTACGATCCCAAGATCGACCACCTCCTGGAGCGCATCAAGCAGTACAATGCCCTCAGGGAAGCCACCAGCAGGATGCTGGCGGCCGCCCTCCTGATGGAGGTCTTTGCCCAGGTGCTGGTCAACACCGGCATCGTTCAGGGCACCGGCAGCGACCCCCGGGTGCAAAAGGCCGCAGCCTATGTGACGGAGAACATCTCCCGCCACATCTCCGCGGCCGAAATCGGCGCTGCCGTGGGCATCCACCCCGGGTACTTAAACAAGCTCACCGTGAAGCACACCGGCAAAACCGTCAGCCGCTTCATCACCAGCATCCGGGTGAACATGGCGGAGGACGCCCTGGTGTATGAGGGCATCTCCGTAAGCGAGGCTGCCAACCGCTTCGGCTTTTCAGATATCTATCACTTCAGCAAGGTGTTTAAAAAGAGCAAGGGCTATCCGCCTTCCACGGCCAAAACCCTGCTTCGCTAAGGCTGCCTGAAAATCAAGCGGGCGCCTTTCACCGGCGCACAGGCCAGGGTGGGCACCCGCTCATGCCCCGGCACCACAAACGGCTTCGCAACTGCGGGGCCGTTTGTTATAAGCCCGTCCCGGAAAGCCAGCAGGTAGTCCCGGCTCACCGGCTCCGCCTGGTGGGGGGCCAGGGCCAGGTCAAAGGGGGACGCCATCAGGCGTCGGAAGGAGGCGATATAGGTGTCAACGGGCAGGGCCTCTGGGAAGAAGACCCAGGTCTGGGGGTTCCAGCTGTCCCCCAGCAGGAGCAGCCTGTGCTCCTGAACCAGCAGGGCAACCGAGCCCGGGGTATGCCCTGGCACCCGGGTGGGCAGCACGGTGAGGCCCCCCAGGTCAAGGGGGCCTTCCCCAAGGGGCCTGGGCTGGGGGATCTGCCTGCTGCGGTATGCATAGGCCGCCCGGCCTGTCAGGCCGGCCCGGCGGATGACCCGCTCCCGCTCCACAAGCCCGGTGTAATGCCGTAAAACAGGCAGGTCCCTGGGGTCCATGAAGGCTTCGTCAAACCACATGGCCCCCAGGGCGTGGTCGTGGTGGCCATGGCTCAAGATCAGGGTGAGGGGCAGGTCCGTGATCTGCCGGACCTGTGCTGATACATCATATGCGCCGTAGCCCGCGTCCATCATTAGGGCCTGCTTGTTGCCCACCACCAGGGTCATGTGCACCCCGCCCAGGGGGTCCTCCATGTGGTGGACCCCGGGCAGCACCTGGTGAACGGTGAAGCGCATGCCCTATTCCTCCTGAAGGAAGCGCAGGCTGTGCAGGTCCAGGCTGGCTCCGGGCAGGAAGACCAGGCTCACATCCTGCGGCCCGGTGACGGCGCTGTCCAGGTCAAAGACCTGTTCTTTTTCGTCTGCGTTTGCCGGCAGGCTCAGCAGCATTTTTTCCTGGCCGCCGGGGCCCAAAAACTGCAGCTGCAGGGGGCTGCCCGCCTTGTTTGACACATAGGTCAAGGCGATCTTCCGGGCGCCTTTCCCGGAAAAACGAAGCCCGGAAAAGCCCAGGGTGGTGTTGTTGCCGATGGCCCTCACCCATTCGCCGTCCTGTTGATAGCTGTCGCCGTAGAGCAGGTCGCAGTCCCCGGCCATCAGGACCTCATAGGCCCTGTCCTTCTGATGGAACTGGAAGCCTTTCATATGGGTTTTCATGTGGAACACAAAGCACAGGGTGGCCATGCGCGTCAGCCTCCGGTTCAGCCGGACCGGCAGCTCACAGTAGGTGTTCCAGACCATCCCCAGGTTATACAGCGGCCGTGCCAGCAGGGAGCCCCCCTGGTCCGGCCGGCCGTCCAGGATTTCAAAATGGAAGGGCTCTTTCTGCAGGGGGAACAGCCAGACGGACAGTTCGTCCGACCCCTCAGGGCCAAAGTCCAGCCGGTCAAAGCACAGCCAGCTCTCCCCCTCCCGGGGGGTGGCCACCCCCCGCTCGTTGCCGTTGGTGAGGAGGACATTGGTTTCGGTGTACAGGCTGGCGCTGACCGTTTCGTAGGGGTTTAAACTGGCCTCGCCCAGCCCGGACAGCTCAAAGGACACCTGGGAGTAGAGGTCCAGGTGGTCCTTGCCATTGTTCACCCCGCAGCGCACATACAGGCAGCCGTCCGCCCGGGGCCTTAGGGTGATGCCCAGCCCGTCCTCATGCAGGTCCATGCCGGCTAAGTTGCTGGTGACCCCGGCGGCATTGGTGAGGCGCCAGTGCAGTTCCTGGGGCGGCGCTTCCTCAGGCAGCAGCCGGGCGCGCACGGTAAACCCTTCCCTTGTCAGTTCAATTTTCCGGACAGGGATGTCCTCATCGCAAAATTCCGCCTGCACCTGGATTTCCTGGCCGGGCTCCGGCTTCACCACCGCCAGCAGCTGGCCGGAAAACAGCCGCCTGGTGTCCCGGGGATAGGGCGTGTAATCGCTGGCGTCGCCGTTGTCCAGGCCCAGGAGGCTGCCGTGTTTTACCCGCACCCGCACAGCACGGTTGGCGTTTTCCACCGGCCTGCCCTGTTTGTCCAGGGCCCGGATGCGCACAAAGGCCAGCTCCTCCCCGTGTTCCACCTCCAGCTGCAGCTGCGCTGCTTCCTGGAAAGAGAAGCGCTCCACCATGGCGGTGAGGCTGCCGTTTTCGTCATAGGCCTCCGCCCGCAGCACCCCCTTCTCATAGGGCAGCCGCCAGTTCCGGGTGATTTCCCCGGCCATCTCCTGCCTGCCCAGGCTGCGGTCGTTCAGGTACAGGGCCACGGCATGCTGGTTGCTGCACACCCGCAGGTCAATCCACTGCCCCTTGTTAAAATCCCAGTGGGGAAAGAGGTGCAGGAGGGGGCTTTGCGGGTCTGTCCAGGCGGACTGGAACAGGTAATAGCCGTCTTTTTCAAAGCCTGCCGTGTCCAGCATGCCGAAATAGGAGTTCTTGGTGTGGTAGGGGGTGGGCTCCCCCAGGTAGTCCTGCCCGGTCCAGATGAAGTGCCCCAGGGAAAAGGGCCGGTCCCGGTCGTCCTTGATGCAGGCATCGATGCTTTTGGCGCCCCAGCTGGTGGCGCTGTTGCCCAGGGCAGAGGTCTGCAGGTCGTCATCGGCCAGGACAGGCTGGGACAGGGGAAAGCGGTAGATGCCCCGGCTTTGCACGGTGGAGCAGGTCTCGCTGCCGTAGATGACCCAGTCCGGGTATTGGCTGTGGTGCTGGTCATAGAGGTGTTCTGCATAGTTGTAGCCCACGGTGTCCAGGGCCGGGGCGCATCGCTGGGTGTTCTCCCAGGGCATATAGTTGCTGCCCAGGGTGATGGCTGCCTGGCCTTCGGGGTCGTGGGAGCGCACCAGGTCCCGCAGCCGGGTCAGCACCTCCAGGCCTTTTTCTGCGTCCACATGGGTGTCGGGCACCTCGTTGCCCAGGCTCCACATGATGATGCTGGGGCGGTTCCGGTCCCGGCGGATCCAGCTGGCCACGTCCCTTTGGTGCCAGGCATCAAAATACCGGGCGTAGTCGTAGCCGGTCTTGCTGATCTGCCAGACATCGGCAAACTCGCTCACCACCATCATCCCCATCTCGTCCATCAGGTCCATAAACAGGGCGGAGGGCGGGTTGTGGGCCGTCCGCACGGCATTGACCCCCATCCGCTTCAAGGCCTTCACCTGCCGGATGATCACATCCCGGTGCACGGCGGCGCCGACGATGGAAAACTCCTGGTGCAGGCAGGCGCCGTTTAATTTCATCCGGTCGCCGTTGATGGAAAAGCCCTCCTCCGGGGAAAAGCGCAGCTCCCGGAAGCCAAAACGGGTATCCGCCACATCCATCAGCTGCCCGGATACAAAGAGGCTGGAGCGCAGGGTGTACAGCTGCGGGTTCCCGGGGGACCAGGGGATGATATCCTCCGACTTCGCCGTGACGGCGAAGAACGT
>DAITOE010000053.1:0-9867 GCA_036834245.1 Clostridia bacterium
GTTTTCTGTGGAGGTGTAGTGTGCACCCAGGGCGCGCCGTGCCTCCTGGTCCATCACCCCCTGGAACATGGCGCCGAAAATGGCGGGGGAAATCTGGGTCCAGTCAAACTCCCGGCTGACTTCAATGAGGGCGCTGCGCATCCTGTGGTCGAAAGAGGCAGGAGGTAGGGCCGCTTCAAAAATAGTGCCGTTGATGTAGCGGAAGCGGGCCAATTCCGGGGACAGGGTTTTCATCCGCTGGTCCTCCGGAGTGTTGAGGATCCAGAACAGCTCGTTGAGGCGGGCGGACAGGTCGCTGCCGTCCTTCTTTGAGGCGGTGATGTATTGCTGGAAGCTGTCCTTTTCAAAGATGCCGGTGTCATCTGCAAACAGGCAGAACAGCAGGCGCACCAGAAACACTTCCAGGTGGTGGCCCGTGTAGCCGTTTTGCCGCAGGGCATCGTGGATGCGGGCCATTTTGTAGGAGGCGCTTGTGTTGAGCTCAATCTCGGTGCTTTCGTCACTGTCGGTGCCGTAGCCCGCCAACAAGCCGAAGATACGGGTGCGCCGTTTTAATTGGCTTACCTTGAAAGGTTTGTAAGGGTGCTTTTTTTGAAGGTTGTATACCTCAATCTGATTAAAGTCGCTCACCATCACCAGGACAGGCTGTTCCTCAGGCTTGAGCGCACGGACATAGGACATGGCCTGGGAGTAGCCTGCTGCCAGGGATTCGCCCGGGGATTTCATTTCGATGAGCAGTTTTCCGGGAAGCAAATAGTCTATATAATTCGGCCTGCCATTGGGCATGGTGACTTCGAACTCATGAATCCCTTCAAGGGAACCGACGCCGAAGATGTTCACAAATTCACGCTCGAATAATTGCGCGTATTGCTTTTCTTTTCGTGTTTTGTCCCGCCACCGGGCGGAAAATGCAACGGCACGGGTTTCTATTTCATTCCAGCTGAGCATGTCCACCTCAAACAAACATATTCTGATGGGATTGTATCATACAACTTTGGGATTTTCCCATTTGAGGCAGTTGTCCGGCTTTTCCGAACACCTGAACTCTCACCTTATTCACCTTCCCGGTTCTGTTCAATGGGGCTTTTTGAGGTTTCAACCACATCCTGAACGGGTTCATCAAGAACCAGCCGCTCCTTCATGTCCTGCCGCCACTGTGGCACCGGGCCGTCGTCGCTGAAATACTCCTCCAGCTCCATAATCAGCCCCTCCTGCCATGTGAAAAAGGAGGTGACGTGGAGGGACTGGCTGCCGTCCTGTGCCCGGATGCGGGCCAGGGTGATGGTGGTGTCCCCGGCCTCTTCCACCCGCAGCAGCTCCCCGGCCCAGGCCCCGGGGTAGGCGCAGTTGATGCGGATGAATGCGGCGACAGTGAACGCCTCCCCGGTGTTGGGCCAGCGCACCTTTGCCTTTGGGTGGAAGCACCGGGCCAGGGCGGCTGCGTCCTGGCCGGCCACGGCGGCCCAATACGCCTTCAGGTCCATACATCCTCCACCAACAATTCCATATTCACCTCATGACAGCCCTCTTCCGCCACCACGCCGGTTTCAACAAAGCCCAGGCCTTCATACAGGCGCTGTGCCGCTTCATTGCCAAAGAGGTAGGTGGTGGTCAAGAGGCGCAGGCCGTGGCGGGCCTTCATCAGGGCAATCAAGTCCATCAGGGCGGTGCGGCCCAGCCCCTGGCCCTGGCAGAATTTGTCGATGGCGTAGTTCCACAGAAACCAGGCGCCTGCATCAAACTGGCGCAGCTGGGCAAAGCCGACGAGCCGGCCCTCATGCAGGATGTCAAAGGCCAGAACCTCCGGGCGCAGGCAGGCGGCGCGGATGGTTTCCGGCGCAGCCAGTTGGCAGCGCTGTTCCTCCTGCAGCTGAATCTTGATGGCCCGGGAGGGGCGGAAGTCCATGGCTTGCTCCTTTGGCGGACGATTGGTCCGGAATGACATCAGTATAGCACGTTCCCGGCGTGACGGTGCAAGTGGTCAGTGGATGTCAGTGCATGTCAGCCCCGGGCTGTGGTAGCCTGCAGTCAATCAAGAACACTTGTTCGGTTTTATTGGAGGGTAGCCATGATGAGATTATCGGCAGAGCGCCTGGCAGGGGGCGTCCCGGACTTCCAGACGGTGGAGGCGCTGGTGCGCAGCTTTGAGGCGGGGGCGCTCCGCCTCAACCGCCTGGCCCGGTATTTTGAGGGCAGGCACGACATCCTGGCCCGGACCCGGCTGCGGGGCCTGCCCAACAGCCGCATCCCCCACGCCTTTCCCCGCTACATCTCCCAGGTGTCCGCCTCCTACCTGCTGGGGGAGCCGGTTTCTGTGTCGGGGCCGGAGCCGGGGGCCACGGCCCTGCGGGGGCTGCTGCAAAAGGCCAGCGCCGACTCGGTGGATGTGGAACTGGCCCTGCACCAGGCCATCTACGGCCGGGCGGTGTCCCTGTGCTATGAGGATGCATCCGGCCAGGCCTTTGTGTGCAGCCTGGACCCCCGAAGCGCCTTTGTGGTGGCGGATGACACCGTGGCGGCGGACCCCCTCTTCGGGGTCTACCTCACCGGCAGCCCGGGGGAGAGAAGCTGCACCGTCTACACCAAGGATGAGGTGCTGTGCTACGGCAGCAGGGGCCAGGTGCTGGCCCGGCAGCCCCACCCCTTCCTGGCCCTGCCCATGGTGGAGTACTACAACGGCGTGGACGCCCACGGGGATTTTGAGGACGTGCTGGGGCTGATTGACGCCTACAACCTGCTCCAGGCGGACCGGATCAACGACCGGCAGCAGTTTTCAGACGCCCTGCTGGTATTGACCGGGGTGATGGGCATCGGCATGGCGGAGGGGGAGGAGGGCAGCGCCCTGGAGCGCTTGCGCCAGGAGAAAACCCTGGCCCTGCCGGATTCCGACGCCCGGGCGGAGTGGCTGGTGAAAACGCCCCAGGAGCAGGACATCGAGGTGCTGCGCCGCGCCCTGGCCCAGGACATCCACAAGTTTTCCTTAACGCCGGATTTTTCCGACGAGCGCTTTGCCGGGAACGCCTCGGGGATTGCCATCAAGTACAAGCTGTTCAATTTCGACAACCGTATCAAGTTGAAGGAGCGCTATTTCGTGACGGGCCTCAGGGAGCGTGCCCGGGCCTTCTGCGGCTGGCTGTATACACGGAAGCGCATCCAGCTGGATGCAGACCAGCTGCGCTTCAAGCTGTCCCGGCGGCTGCCGGTGAACGAGCTGGAGCGGGCCCAGACCCTGCGAAATCTGATGGAGATTGTGCCCAGGGACACCCTGGCCTACAACTCCCCCCTGATGGCGCACCCGGACCAAAAGGGGGTGAGCAGCGGACAGGAATGAGGCTTTTCCCTGAAAACACATGAAAGGAAACAGCAAGGATGAACACAGAAACCATGGAAGAACACAAGGACAATTTGCCCCTGATGGTGGCGGACCCGGAGTTGGCAGCGCCGGACACGGACCCCGCGGCCAGGGAGGCGGCGCTGACAGCCCGGGAGGAGGCGCTGGCGGTGAAGGAGCGGCGCTTCATGGCCCGGGAGCATTTGATGGCCATGGGCCTGCCGGAGGAGATCCTGCAGCATGTGGACTGCGGCAGCGAAACCGGGATGGAGCAGGCGCTGAAGATCGCGGCCCTGGCCGCCCGTGCGGCGGCCCGGGTGCCGGCGCTGCCGGTGCCCCCCACCAGCCAGCCCCCCATGCCGGCCTTTGCCAGCTATGTGGACCGGGCCCGGCTCTTTCAGGAGGACCCGGAGGTCTACCGCCTGATGCGGGGCCAACAGTAAATAAGTAACACAGGCCGTACCCGTCACCCAATGACTCAGGAAATTTCCTGAGAAACCGGGTCCGGGGCCGATGGCCCCGGGCGGGGGTTTGGGGGCGCAGCCCCCAAAAACCGTCCCCATCCCGTCCCCATCCCCAAGCAACACAGTAAAGGAGTACATATCATGCCTACCACCACCACAGGACACCTTATCATCCCCGAGGTTATGGCCGACCTGATTGACGCAAAACTGGGGGACCGTGTCACCCTCCTCCCCCTGGCCGTCCAGGATAACACCCTCCAGGGTCAGCCCGGCGACACCCTCAAATTCCCGGCATTCCGCTACATCGGCAAGGCCGAGGAAGTGGCCGAAAATGCGGAGATCAGCCCCTCCCTCCTCACTTCCTATGCCGTCTCCGCCCAGGTAAAGAAATACGCAAAGGCCGTGCAAATCACCGATGAAGCGCGCCTCTCCGGCGTGGGCGACCCCGTGGGCGAGGCCGCCGCGCAGTTGGCCTATTCCATCGACCACGCTGTGGATGATGCTCTGTTCGCCCAGTTGGACGGCATCCCCCTGGGCCGGGTCAGTTTCACTTCCGCCCTCTCCGCCGATAGCGTGGCCGATGCACTGGCCCTCTTCGGCGAGGACCTGGACGGCCCCAAGGTTATCCTGGTGGACCCCAAGGGCTTCGCCACCCTCCGCAAAGACCCAGATTATATCAGGGCTTCGGACCTGGGTCAGCGCGCCATCTTCTCCGGCGTCGTGGGCGAAATCTGGGGCTGTCAGATTGTTGTCAGCAACAAAGTAAAGCCCAATACCACCCTCAAAGAAACCCGTTACCCCGTCATCAAGCCCGGCGCCCTCCGCCTGGTCAACAAGCAGGGAACCATGGTTGAGGTGGAGCGAGAGCCCAAATTCATGCGGGACAATGTGTTCGCTTCCAAGCATTGCGCCGCCTATCTCTATGACGATTCAAAGGCCCTCTCCCTCTCCATCGCCTCCGGCGTCCAGGTGCTCAATGCAGAGGCCCTGGGCATCGTCTCCCTGCCCGGCGATTCCGGCAAAACCCTCCTGGTCATCCCTCCGGAGCATCAGCCCCTGGGCATGAAATGGAAATATACCATGAACACCACCGCAGCTGCCACCTTCCCCTTCGGTTCCCCCGTTGCCTCCGCTACCGATTGGGGCGGCCCCGATGTCCAAATCACCGCCAGTACCAACACCTATATTCACGCCGTCCTGGTGGACGCTGCCAACAAGCCCGTCAAATCCGTGGACCTGGAAATCATGAAGGGCGCATAAGCCCGGCAACTGAAGGAACCGGGCCTGCCCTGCCGGATGCGGCGGGGCGGGCCCCTGAAAGGAGGACAGTATGCAGGCAGAGGAACTGTTTGTCAGCCTGCTGGGGGAGGAGGGGCCGCCCCCTGCGGGGGTGGCGGCTGACTACCTGGCCCTGGCAGCGGCGGTGATCGCGGGCTACCTGGGCCGCGACAGCCTGCCGGAGCACCGGCACATCGCCCATGCCCAGGCCCTGATGGCGCTGGCGCTGTACAACCGCCGGGGCGCGGAGGGGGAGGCCCAGAGGGCAGAGGGGGACCTGCGCAGCACCTTTGAAGCCATGCCCCTTTTGGTGAAGCTGCAGCTGCGCCCCTTCAGGACGGCCCGGGCCCTGGTAAGCGCCGGGGAGGCCCAGGGATGATCCGCCTGCGGAAAACGGGCCTGAGAGGGATCAGCTGCGCCCGGACCGCGCCCTTTGTGGACGCCAATGGGGGCGTGGCCCTGATGGAAACCGGGCAGGTGCTGGCCTTCCGCGGCCGGCTGCTGCCGCCCCAGAAGCGCATCGCCCGCTCCTCCTCCGGGGTGCGCCTGGCGGTGACCTGGCAGCTGATTCCGGAAGGCCGGCCCGACGTGCGGGAGAAGGACCACCTCTACCTGGCCGGGGACAGCCGCGCCTATGTGGTGACGGCGGTGGTGCGCCACCCCCGCCACCTGGCGCTGCACCTGGAATTGGCCCAGTGAGAACAAAAGTGATGAAGGAGAACAGCCCATGACCACCGCCATCATGCGGCCCTTGTACCTGGCCCTGAAGGAGGGCCTGCCCATCCCGGTGACCCGGGCCTGGCCCCAGCACAGGGCAGCGCTGCCCGGCTGCGTGTTCCACCTGAAGGAATGGCAGGAAACCGGGGACGGCAGCAGCTTGTGCCGGGTGCAGCTGCGGCTGCGGGTGACCACCCCGGCCCAGGGGGATGATCTTGCGGGCATGGCCGGGCTGGTGATGGCCGGGCAGGGATATGCCCTGCACAGCGCCTGGGACGCCCAGGAGGCCCAGACGGGCTTCTTTATCAAGGACATGGTGTTTGAGGCCCGGGGCCGCCAGGAGACGGACGGCAGCCTGGCCCTGTGCCCGCCCGCCGCCTTCCGGCTGCAGTCCGGCGCCGCCTGGCTGGTGATCACGCCCGTCCGGCTGTCCATGGAACCGGCTGCCCGGGCGCCCCTGTCCCGGGGCGGGCTCACCGGCGGCTTCCCATTGCCGGCTTTTGGTGCCAGCCGGATTCAGCCGGGCAGCATCACGGTGCAATCAGGCTTTGCGGCCGGGAGCCCGGCCATTAAGGCCCTGGAGGAGGCCTTTGTACGGGGGGCAGACCTGGCCTTTGGCATCCGCCGCCTGACCAGCGATTATTATCATTCTGCAGGCCTGGTCACCGCCTTCCACCACAGCCCCCTGGGCCTGGTGTTCACGGTGGTGCCCCGGCAGGGCTTTGTGAAGGAGGTGGCGTGATGAACATCCTGCTGTCCGGCGTGCCCCTGCGGGAACCCAATGGCCTGGCATATGCCTGGGTGCAGGCGGAGGGCAGGCTGCTGATGGAGGTGCGCCTGCACTACAACTGCCTGACGGAAGCGGAGGCGGCGGCCCTGCTGGGGGCCGGGGTGCAGAGTGTGGTGTCCCTGTCCTGCCCGGACCCCCGCACGGGAGCCAGCCGCTCTCTGAATGTGCGCTGCCTGGCGGCGGAAGCCCAGGCCCTCCTGGAAACGGCGGAGGGGGCGGTGGGCTACGGGCCGGTCAGCCTGACCCTGCGGGAGATTCCCCCCGCGACATGATGAAACACAAGGAAAGGTACAGACCATGAACACAGCCCCTTTGCTGACATTTTTGAACCGGGCGGTGGGCAGCCCCTATGTGTACGGCGCTACCGGCAAGCCCTGCACCCCGGCCTACCGGGAGGCCCGGATGCGGCAGTACCCGGCCATGGCCTCCGCCATCCGGCGGCATTGCCCGGTGCTGTCCGGGCAGGCGGAAAGCTGCAGCCGCTGCCCATACCGGGGCCGGCCCGCCTACGACTGCGCCCAGCTGACCAGGCAGGCCCTGCGCAGCCTGGGCATCCTGCTGCCCTCCGGCGCCTCCTCACAATGGAAAGCGCCGGGCATCTGGGCCTGGCAGGGGCCGGTGGGTGCCCAGGCGGCAAACTGGGTCTGCCTGCTGTTTCGGGCAGACAGCCAGGGCAGTGCGGCCCGGCCCATGGCCCATGTGGGCATTTCCCTGGGGAACGGCCAGGTGGTGGATGCAAGGGGCCACGCCGCCGGGGTGATCAAAAGCAAGATCACCGCCTACCCCTGGACCCACATGGCGTTTTTGAAACAGCTGCCCCTGCCTTGTGACTTGAAAGGGCAGCCGCCCCATGCCGATGCCCCCAACCTGCACCCCGATCCGCCGATGAGGCCCCCGGCCCCGGACCTGCACAGCCTGCGCCTGGGAAAGGGGGACAGGGGGGACATGGTGCGCCTGCTCCAGTCCCAGCTGCTGCGCCTGGGCTACCCCTTGCCCCGCTTCGGGGCGGACGGCATCTTCGGCCGGGAGACCCAGGGGGCCCTGAGGGCCTTCCAGCACGTGGCCGGGCTGGCGCCGGACGGCCTGGCCCAGGGGGCCACTTTGGAGAAGCTGTTCCCCAGGCCCGCCCCGGTGAAGGAGGAATTTGGTTTGGAGGAGGACGACGATGATTTTGACCTGTTTTGAAGCAGAAAGGAAACAGCAATGATGAAACTGCAACAGACCCTGCTGTCCCTGGTGATGTCCCTGGCGGCCCTGCTGGCCCGGGCCCTGGGGGGCTGGGACGCTGCCCTGGCCATGATGTTCCTGTTGATGGGGCTGGACGTGGTGAGCGGCCTGCTGGTGGCCCTGTGCCGCAAAAGCGACAAGACGGGAAGCGGCGGCTTCCGCTCCGGCAGCTTGTTCACGGGCCTCACCAGGAAGCTGCTGATGGTGCTGCTGGTGATCCTGGGCACCGCCCTGGACAGCCTGCTGGGCACCAGCGTCTGCAGGCTCAGCGTCATCGGCTTTTACGCCGCCAACGAGGCCCTGTCCGTGGTGGAAAACGCCGCCCTCCTGGGGCTGCCCTTCCCCCGGGGCCTGCTGAAATCCCTGGAGCGCTACCAGCAGCAACAGGATGAAACGGAAGTCTGATATGACATGTATACAGGGCTTCCCCCCTTCTTCCGGTTTGCGCCGGGCACAAACAGGTATACTATCAGTGAAGGGCAAATGCCCGAAATCTGTGTGCTCAAATATGCCTGAAACAAGGCAGAGGATTTGAAGGAGGAACCCATGTCGAAGAAAACCTGGACCACCATCATGACCATCGCCCTGGTCGTTGCGGCAGCGGTGTCAGTCTTTTTCCTGACCCAGCCGGGCAGCGCCAGCGCGGAAACCCCCAAAACCAAGGTGACCATCTGGCACACCTTCACCGAGGGCCAGGAGGCCTACCTGAAGGAGGCTGTGGAGGGCTTCAACGCCCAGAGCGACACCGTTGAAGTGGTGCTGCTGCAGCAGCCCTATGCAGACTTCCTCAAGGCCGTGTACTCCGGCGTGGTGGAGGGCATCGGCCCGGACATAGTGTTCAACTATGCCTCGGAAGCCGCCCAGTATGTGCCCGCCGGCCTGGTGGCGGACCTGAGCCAGTACGTCTACGACGAGGAAATCGGCATCCCCGGCTTTGAGGAGGCTCTCAGTAAGGGCGTTCTGGAAGGCGAGGTGCTGGGCTTTGAGGACGGCCTGATCCACTACGTCCCCGCCTACACCACCGGCCCCATCCTGTTCTACAACAAGACCCTGTTTGAGGAGCTGGAGCTGGCCGTGCCCACCACCTGGGAAGAAATGGAAGCAGCCGCCCGGAAGATCAAGGAAGTAAAGGGCGTGGCAGGCCTGGGCACCGACGGCCTGACGGACATCCTGCAGATGCTGATCATGGAAACCCCCGGCGCCGGCTACATCGATGTGGAAAAGAAGGAAGTGCTCTTTGACACCCCCGAGGTCCGGGCCAAGGTGAACTGGCTGGTGGACCTGGCAAAGGAAGGCGTCTTCGCGGTGAAATCCACCGGCGACTACTTCTCTGTGGACTTCAACTCCGGCATCGTGGGCAGCTACATCGGCTCCTCCGCCGGCTTCCCCTACATCAACGCCGACGGCTTTGAGTTTGCCATGGCCGCCATGCCGGCGGAAACCTGGTACCCCTCCTGGAACCGCGGCCCCATCGTGTTCTACTACAAGGACGACGCCCGGGCTGAAGGCGCCTACGAGTTTGTGAAGTACTTCATCAGCCCCGAGGTCAATGCGGGCTGGGCCAAGGCTGTCATCGCCCTGGCGCCCTACGCCTGGACCCGGGACAGCGATGCCTACAAGGCCTATATCGCGGAGGATTCCCTGTCCAACCAGGCCCTGGCCGGCGTCCAGGCCCACCTGGACAAGGCAGGCTCCCTGCCGGCAGTCACCGGCGCCAACGTGGTGCGCAATGCCATCCGGGATGCCGTCATCAAGGCCGCCGGCGGTGAGATGACCGCAGACGAAGCCTGGACCGAGGCCGTCACCAAATCCAACGCCGCCCTGAAGGGCGAGTAAACCAATCCAATTTGACCACACCCAGGGCCGCCATCCGGCGGCCCTTTCGGTATCGACAAAGTGTCTGCGGACACTTTGTCGGTTAGGAGGAATGGGCATGTTCGCCTGGTCACTTCGTTCCCGGCCGGCGAACATGCGCGGAATGGTTTGCTACGCAAACCGCCCCGCACGCCCGGCAGAGCCGGGCGATACGATTTCACTCAGAGGGCTGCGCCCTCTGAAAC
>DAITOE010000054.1:0-6278 GCA_036834245.1 Clostridia bacterium
AGCTCGCCCCAGCCAAAGGGGAAGAGGAACTCAAAGTCCGTGGTGGCCACGGAGTAATGGGACAGCTCCTCGGGCTTGTGGTCCCGCAGGCGCAGGTGATCTTCCCGGATGCCCAGGCCCAGCAGCCACTGGTGGCAGAAGTTGCGCCAGTAATTGAACCATTCCAGGTCCATCCCCGGGGCGCAGAAAAACTCCAGCTCCATCTGCTCAAACTCCCGGGTGCGGAAGATGAAGTTGCCCGGGGTGATCTCGTTGCGGAAGGACTTGCCAATCTGGGCAATGCCCAGGGGCAGCTTGCGGCGGGTGGACCTGACCACGTTTTTGAAGTTGACGAAGATGCCCTGGGCGGTTTCCGGCCGCAGGAAGATCTCGGTGGTGTTGTCCTCGGTGACCCCCTGATGGGTCTTGAACATCATGTTGAACTTGCGCACGCCGGTGAAATCGTGCTTGCCGCACTTGGGGCAGGGCAGCTGGTGGTCGGCGATGTAGCCTTCCAGCTCCTCGTTTCTCCAGCCGTCGGCCTGGAGGGTTTCGCCGCGCTCCCTGGCGCTGTCCTCAATGAGCTGGTCGGCACGGAAGCGGGCCTTGCAGGCCCTGCAGTCCATCAGCGGGTCGTTGAAGTTGCCCACATGGCCGGAGGCGTGCCAGACGGCGGGGTTCATCAGGATCGCGCTGTCCAGCCCCACGTTGTGCTCGCTTTCCTGGACGAATTTCTTCCACCAGGCGCGCTTGACGTTGTTCTTGAACTCCACCCCCAGGGGGCCCCAGTCCCAGGTGTTGGCCAGGCCGCCGTAAATCTCGGAGCCCGAAAAAATGTACCCCCGCACCTTGCACAGGGCTACCAGCTTATCCATGGTCAGTGACATCGGTGTTCCTCCTCACAATAAAACAACTTTATCATATGCCCAGCCTGGGGTTTTGTCAAGAAAAGGCCTTGATTTGCAAGGTTTTCCGGGCCTTTGACGTTATAGGGGCGAAGCCGGGAAAATGCGCTGCCCGGCTTGAGGCAGGCGGGCCGTCCTGCTATACTGGAAACCAGAGATGACCAATAGCCAAAAGAGGTATGATGATGAACAGACGCCGCAGCCTATTCGCCCTGTCCCTGGCCCTTGTTTTGATGCTGGCAGCCATCCCCGCCCGCCTGGAAAGCAGGCAGGTGGCCGGCAGCCTCAAGCGGGAGGAGATCCCTTTTGCAAGCGAATACCCGGACAACCCCGTTTTACCGGGCATCAGCGGCACCACCGGGCTGCCCTTTGAGGGGGTCTATGCCCCGGTGGCGGTGGTGCTGGACAACGCAGAAAAAGCGCACCCCCACTGGGGCGTGATGGATGCGGACATCCTCTACCAGGTGCCCAACGGGGGCGCCGGCGCCACCAAGCTGCTGGCGCTGTTTGCAGACAGGATTCCCCAGGCGGCGGGGGGCAGCCGCTCCGCCCGGTCACCCTATGTGGATGTGGCCCGGGAGTGGGGGGGCGGCTTTGCCTTTGCCGGCTACCCCACTTTTGAGGGGCAAAACAAGGCCAGCGTGGTGGACAGGCTGCTGGCAGGCAGCATGCACAGCAACAAGCGGGCTTTCAACCTGCTGGGCAACAACGATTATGCCGAGCGGGTCAAGGGCTATGAAAGCCCCCACAACCTGTCGGTGAATGTCCAGGCGGTGCAGGCGCTGCTGCAAAAAAGCGGTACAGCCATCAGCCCCAGGCCCTTCCTGTTTACGGATGCGCGGCCGGAGGGCTATGAGGCGGCCCGCCAGATCACCCTGCGCCACTACGGTGAGGAATACCGCCCGGGATGGGACAACCCGGCCAGCGGCTCCGTCTTCACCTATGATCCGGCACAAAACGCCTACCTGCGGGAGACGGTCTCCGGCCCCTATGTGGACCGGGACGCCGCCGACACGCCCCTGCCTTTTGCCAATGTGATTGTGCAGCGGGTGCGCTTCACCTATTCCGGCCCCTACCTGCTGCTGGAGTATCTGACGGGCACCGGGGCGGCGGAGATCTTTACCGGAGGCACCTACATCCCCGGGGGCTGGTACCGGAAGGACCTGGACAGCCGCACCGTCTTTGTGGACGAAAACGGCCAGGAAATCCAGCTGCAGCGGGGCAAGACCTTCATCATCCTCACCAACGCCGTCACCACGGTGGAATACAGCGACTGAGGCAGTCCATCCAGGGAATCCTGTTTTTGACTTCCCCAAATTAGAAGTTTCAGGGAGGGGGCACGGGGGAGGGCGGTTTTCAAACCGCCCTCCCCCGCCTCGTCTATCGGTTCTTAAAAACCTACCGCTTGTTCTTCAGCTTCGCTGCCACCATCTCGGCGGCGCCGTCGTACTCGTGCCTTGGGATATAGAGCACCATGAACACAAAGGCATAGGGCCGGTACAGGGTGATGCGCCCGGCCCGGGGCGCGGGCTTATAGCGGGCGGTGTCAGACCAGAGCAGGTATTCCTCGTGGGCCAGGAGAAAGGGTCGGCCTTCACTGTTCTTCTGGAAGGCGGCCTGGTCGTAGCGGATCATCCGGCTCCAGCATTTGAGCCGGGTGGGCTCAATCCAGGTGCGCTTCAAGACGCCCTTGGGGTCCAGCATGTACTGGACGGATTCCCGGCCCTGAAGGGTGAGGGCTAAGAGGCCCAGGAGCACCAAGGCGATGCCCAGGCCGATGGCGGCGGCGGGGATGCCGGTGGACTTGAAAAAGGTGGTGAAGGCGGTGGCGCCGTGGAGGATGTATTCAATGACCAGCATGACCAATACCGTCAGGGCCACGGCGCTGGCGGTGACCCGCAGGAGCAGGCCCAGGCGGTTGACGTCGGCAATGGCGCTGCGGCTGTCCTCCCACACATAGCGCACGGAAGGATTGCCCAGGCTGCGGTTGCAGGCGCTGCAGAAGGGCTGTGGGTTTTGCCGCTGGCATTTGGGGCAGAAATAGACGAGCATGCGTTCTCCTGGTGCTGGTGATGTCTTTGTAATACAACAAAAAACCATCCCTTGATGTGGCTTCAGTATACCACCCTGGCATGGGGCTGCGCAAACGCCGGGGTGATGTTCAGGCAGCATGGCTTGTGATAGGATACAGAAAAACCGGCATGGGGGGCGATTGTGATGGCAGGCAACGGTGACAGGGCAGTGCAGGTGGTGCTGGCGGGCATCAGCTCCCAGTATGTCCATTCGGCCCTGGCCCCCTGGTGTCTGAAGGCGGGGCTGGCGGCCTATTCGCAGACGGCGCACCGCGCCCTGGTGGTGGAGGGCAGCATCAACGAGCCGGCGGCTATCGTGGCGGCGCGGATCATCGCGTCAGCCCCCGATGTGCTGGGCATCAGCTGTTATATCTGGAACATCACCTTTGTGGGGCAGCTGCTGCCGGCCTTGCGGGCGGCGCTGCCGGCCTGCGTGATTGTTCTGGGCGGGCCGGAGGTGAGCCACAATGCAGAAGAGGTGCTCAGGCGGCATCCCCAGGCGGATTATGTGCTGGCAGGGGAGGGGGAGATTCCCTTCGCCCGGCTGCTGGACGCCCTGTATGGCCAGGGTGCGCTGGCGGAGGTGCCGGGCCTGTGCCGCCGGCAGGGGGAGGGGCTGGTCATCAGCCCGCCCTTTGTCCATGACACCATGCAGCCCAGCCCCTATTACCCGGAGTATCTTGAGGCCTTGAAAGGCCGCATCACCTACCTGGAAACCAGCCGGGGCTGCCCCTATGCCTGCGCCTTTTGCCTGTCCGGCCGGGGGGAGGGCCTGCGCCAGGCGCCCCTTGAAAGGGCCTTTGACGAGATCATGCTCCTGGCCCGCAGCGGCACCCGGACGGTGAAGCTGGTGGACCGCACCTTCAACGCGGACCGGAAGCGGGCGGCTGCGATTCTGCGCTTCATCCGGGACCAGGCGGAGGCCGGGCAGATTGCCGGGGTCACCTTCCATTTTGAGATCGCGGGGGACCTGCTGGATGAGGAAACCCTGGCCCTGGTGGCGGACAGCCCGAAGGGGCTGTTCCAGTTTGAAATCGGCCTGCAGTCCATGGATGAGGGCACCCTGCGCCTGGTGCGCCGGAAGACGGACATGGGCTTTTTGCAGCAGCAGGTGCGCCGGCTGATCGCATGCGGCCGGGCCCATGTGCACCTGGACCTGATTGCCGGGCTGCCGGGGGAGGACCTGGCGGCCTTTGCCCGCAGCTTTGATGCGGCCTATGCCCTGGGGCCCCATGCCCTGCAGCTGGGCTTTTTGAAGCTGATTCACGGCAGCGCCATGCGGGAGGAGCCGGAGGCCTACCCCTGCCGGTTTGATGAAGCGCCCCCCTACCAGGTGCAGGCCACCCCTTGGCTGACGGAGGCAGATTTTGAGGTGCTGCGCATCACGGAAGTGGCCCTGGACCGGCTGCACAACGCAGGGCGCTTTGTCCGCACCCTGCGCTACCTGACGGGGGAGGCCGGGCAAAGGCCGTTTGCGCTGTTTTATCACCTGGGCCAGGCCATCCAGGTCGCGACAGCGGACAGTTCTTTGTCCCTGGACCAGCTGACGGAGGCGGTGCATGAGGCGCTGACGGCCCTGCTACCGGAGGAGGAGGCTCAGCTACGGGATATGATGCTTTATGACCGGATTGCCAGCACCAAAAACACCCTGCTGCCCGGTTGCTTAAAGCGCCGGGACAGCCGATTCCACCAGGTGAAGCGGGCCCTGGAGCGGCAATACCCCCGGACCACAAACAACCCCCGCGCCATCGGGTTTCTGTACGCGGGGAATCAGGACCAGGTTATCTGGTGCGATTATGAAGGCCAGGACCCGGTGACGGGGCTGTACCCTGTCAACATCTTGCCGGTGCAGGATCTGCTCCTGTGATATAACCCCTTGAAGGTATTGTCAGGCCAGGGCCACGCCGCCCCTGGCCTTTTCCTCGTCCTCGTGGGGCAGCCTGCGCTCATACAGGGTGTACCAGATGAACATGGACAGGCCCCTGAGGGAGGCGGACACGGTGATGCCCAGCCAGAAGCCGTTGAGGCCCATCCGCTGGGCGAAGGCCCAGCACAAAAAGGGGCGCAGGACGTTGGAGGCGATGGAGCAGATGCTGGGGGGCAGGGTGCGGCCCTGGCCGCGGAAGCTGCCGCCGCAGGTGCCCTCCATGGCGGCAAAGAGTTGGCAACCGGCCAGGATCATCAGGTAATCCCGGCCCATGTTCAAAAGCTCCGGGGGCTCGGACAAAAAGAGGGAGAACAGGAAGCGCCCGCCAAAGATGAGGAGTAGCATCACAATGAACTCCCATAATAGCAGGGCCCCCAGGGAGATGCGGTAGCCCCGGCGGATCCGCGCCCATTTCCGGGCGCCGTAGTTTTGCCCGATGAAGGCGGAGACGGCGGAGGAAAAGCCCCCGCCAATGAGCCAGGAGAGGGACTCGATCTGGCTGCCCACCCGCTGCACCGCCACGGCACTTGCCCCAAAGCCCGAGGCCACCATGCCGGTGACCACCATGGACAAGCCGGTGAAGGCCGCGCTTTCCAGGGACACGGGCAGGCTCCAGCGGACAATCTGCGCAAGGCGCGCCATCTGGATGCGGCCCAGGAGGCGGAAGCCCTCAAAAGGCCGCCTGGGGTGGCGCTTGGCCAGAAGGATCAACAGGCTGCACACGATGGCCTGGGCGATGACGGTGGCGGTGGCGGCGCCCCGCACCCCCCAGCCCAGCCCCAGGATGAGCAGGGGATCCAATATCATGTTGATGATGAGGCCCACAGCATTGGCTAAAAAGCCCAGGCGGGAGTTGCCCGCCCCGTTGAAGCCCCCGGTGATGGCAGCGGAGAGGTAGGTGAGGGGGATGCCGAAGCCCACGATGCGCAAATAGTCGCAGGCCATTGCAAACACGTCCTGCTCCTGCACCTGCAGCAAGGCCACCAGGGGCCCGGCCATGGTGAGGAGGAGCAGGCCGTAGCCGCTGCCCAGGATGAAGGCAATGCGGGCGGCGTCCTGGGCAAAGCCCAAGGCTGCCTCCCTGTTCCCGGCCCCCAGGTTCTGGGACACGCCGATCTCCGCCCCCAGGCGGCCCACCAGCAGCAGGGCCATTCCCAGCCACAGGAACATCCCCGCCAGGCCGCTGGCGGCCACGGCAGACACGGAATCCTCCATCCGCCCCAGCCAGAACATGTCCGTGAGGTTGTAGGTCATCTGCAGCAGCTGGGTGCCCATGATGGGCAGGGCCACCAGCAGAATCTTGGAGAGGATGCCCCCCTGGGTCAGGTCGGTGTTGTGTGGCTTCATGCGCGCGCAAATTCTCCCTTGATGCTGGGGACAGTATGATGGGGCTGT
>DAITOE010000054.1:6378-9848 GCA_036834245.1 Clostridia bacterium
CTGCTGCTGAAGGAATCAGGCCTCCGCCAGCATCCTTTTGGCGTTGGCAATGCTCACCGCCGAGGCGTAGCGGCATTCCTCCATGCCCTCAAACTCGATGGCCACGTCGCCTGTGTAGCCGGCCTCCTTGAGGGCGCGGATGGTGTTTTTCACGTCCAGGTCGCCCTGGCCCAGGATGGCGCCCCGCAGATAGGTGCCCCCCAGGCTGCGGAACCAGGCGCCATTGGGGTAATTGGGCGCCGTGTCCCCGGGGGCGGTGGCGCGCACATAGAAGTCCTTCAGGTGCACCATCCGGGCCTGCCTGGCCATCAGGCGCACAAAGGCCAGGGGGTCCTCGTCCACGCAGATGATGTTGCCGGTGTCCATGAGCAGGCCGTAGTTGCCGGTGTCCACCCCGTTGATGACCCGCTGCACCCGGTCCATGCCGTTGACGAAAAGGCCGTGGTTTTCCAGCATGGTCACGACGCCTTTGTCCTTGGCGTATGCGCTGATTTCGTTCACGGCCTCCAGGATGGCCGGCAGCTTCTGGTCGAAATTGTAGGTGGTGTTCTCCTGCAGGGGGCTGCCCCAGAAGCCGATGTCGTGGCGCATCCGGGACAGGCCCAGTTCCGCCGCGATGTCCACATCCCGCTTGATCCGGTCGATCTCTTTGCGCTGGGCCTCCCCTTCCTGCAGCAGGTTGCCCCCCACGGAATAGTTCACCAGGGGGATGCCGGCGTCTTTGGCGGCCTGCTTCACCTCCTTGATGAAGGCGGTGTTGATTTTGCCGGTGGCCTCCTCGTCAAAGCGGAAGCCGATGGGCACCAGTTCAAAGACCTCAGCGCCGTTTTTGGCCGCCCAGTCAATGGCACTCACCAGGGTCAATTCGCCTGTGCGCAGGGCCCCCACCAGGGAATAGGAACTCAGACCAATTCTCATATGCGTCTCCTTCGGTTTATTCATGCAGCGGTTTCACCGCCAGGTTGCGATAGGTGCAGTAGCGGAACACCAGGCCGTTTTCCGCCAGGTCTTTCGAGCAGGCGTCCAGGCGCCAATTGTCCCGCTCATCCAGGTCGGGAAAGAAGCTGTCCGCCGGGCTTTCGGCGTCAATTTTTGTGACGATGGCTGTTTCGCAGCTGTCAATCAGGGCGTGGTAGAGGCGGTCCCCGCCAATGAGCATCACCGATTCCGGCGGCAGGCCCCGGATGTGGGCGGCCAATTCTGCGATGGAATGCAGCACCACGGCGCCTGGCACCTGATAGTCCCGGTTGCGGGTCAGCACAATGTTGTCCCGGCCGGGCAGGGGTTTGCCCCCTGGCAGGCTTTCCAGGGTGGCCCGGCCCATCACCAGGGTCTTGCCCCGGGTCTCCCGGGCAAAATGCTTCAGGTCTGAGGGCAGGTCGTACAGCATGCCGCCATCTTTTCCAATGGCCCAGTTGCTGTCCACCGCTACGATAGCAATCATCGCTTACACCGCCATCTCAAACTTGCCGTCCAGCTTGTGGCTCTGGTAGTTTTCCAGCTGGATGTCCGCCACAGTGAACTGGTAAAAATCCGTGATGTCCGGGTTGATGACCAATTTGGGCGCCGGGTAGGGCTCTTTTTTCAGGATCTCCTCCACCAGGGGCACATGGCGGTCGTAGATGTGGGCATCCGCAATCACGTGGACAAATTCGCCGGCCTCCAGGCCAGAGACCTGGGCCATCAGGTGGGTGAGCACCGCGTACTGGCATACGTTCCAGTTGTTGGCGGCCAGCATGTCCTGGGAGCGCTGGTTCAAAATGGCGTTGAGGCGGCTGCCCGTCACGTTGAAGGTCATGGAATAGGCGCAGGGGTACAGGGCCATCTCGCTTAGGTCCTGGTGCACATAGAGGTTGGAGATGATGCGCCGGGACTGGGGGTTGTTTTTCAGGTCAAAGAGGATGCGGTCCACCTGGTCGAACATCCCCTCTTTATACCGGTGCTTCACCCCCAACTGGTAGCCGTAGGCCTTGCCGATGCTGCCTGATTCGTCCGCCCACAGGTCCCAGACGTGGCTGTTCAAGTCCTTGATGTTGCTGGATTTTTTCTGCCAGATCCAGAACAGCTCGTCCACAGCGTTTTTAAGGGGCGTGCGCCTGATGGTGAGGATGGGGAACTCCCGGGACAAATCATAGCGGTTGACGATGCCAAAGCACTTCACCGTGTGGGCCGGGCTGCCGTCCTCCCACCGGGGGCGCACGTCCTGGCCGGTGTCCCAGGTGCCTGTTGTCAGAATTTGTTTGCAATTCTCAATAAAAACAGTGTCCGCGTATGCCATTGCTGCCTCAGCTTTCCGGCAAAGCCAGTTGATGGGCTTATTCTACCCCACCTGCGCCCAAAAACCAAACCCCCGGCGGGGAAATATGGGTTTAGAGGCGTTTTCGCCTGAGAATGAGGACAAACCATTCCGCGCATGTTCGCTGGCCAAAGCGACGCGCGACCAAGCGAAAATGCCCGTTCCTCCTAACCGCCAAAGTGTCCGCAGACACTTTGGCGACATTTATAAGCGCTCTGCGCCTTCTGTCAGCAGCTTCCGGGCCTCCTCCACCATCTGCAGGATGATTTCCCGGGCCGGCTTGGTGTCCTTCACCAGGGCGGCGGCCTGGCCGGCCATGATGCAGCCGGACACCATGTCCCCCTCCTTCACGGCGCGCCACAGCGCGCCGGAGCCGTGCTGCTCCAGTTCGGCGTTGCTGACGTGGGGGTTCAACTCCATCTCCGCCAGCTCCTGCATGTAGCTGTTTTTCAGGGCCCGCACCGGCAGGCCCCGGCGGCGGCCTGCCACCATGGTGTCGGTGTCCCGGGCGTGCAAGACCTCGTCCTTGAAGCACTGGGGGATGCCGCATTCATCCGCCGCTAAAAACCGGGTGCCCACCTGCACGCCGCTGGCCCCCAGCAGCAGGGCTGCTGCCAGGCCCCGGCCGTCGGCGATGCCCCCGGCCGCGATGACGGGCACATCCACGGCGTCGGCAATCTGGGGCACCAGGGTCATGGTGGTGAGCTCCCCCACATGGCCGCCGGCTTCATAGCCTTCTGCGATCACGGCGGCTGCGCCGTCCCGCACCACCCGCCGGGCCAGGGCCACGGTGGACACCACGGGCACCACCTTGACGCCGGCATCCAGCCAGATGGGCATGAAGCGGTTGGGTAATCCGGCCCCGGTGGTGACCAGGGCCACTTTTTCATGGGCGATGATCTGGGCATTCTCCTGGGCGCTGGGGTCCTTTAACATGATGTTGACCCCAAAGGGCTTGACCGTCAATTCTTTGCAGGCTATTATCTGGTCCCGCAGCTCCTGGCTCGACAGGCCAAAGGCAGAGATAATGCCCAGGCCCCCGGCGTTGGAAACCGCAGCCGCCAAACCGGCGTCTGCCACCCAGGCCATACCGCCCTGGAGGATGGGATAGCGGATGGAAAACAGACTCGTCAACCTGGTGCTCATGCTCACGCTCCTTTGCTGTTAAACTGGA
>DAITOE010000055.1:0-9840 GCA_036834245.1 Clostridia bacterium
TTCACGGTGAACTCGCCCTGGCCGGTGAGGGTGTAGTTTTCGGGCACCAGGCCGGGGGTAGGGACCACGGTGTTGGCCCCGGGCTGCAGGGTGCGGGTCTCCCGGGTGATTTCGGTGTTGCTGTTCTGGTCCACATACAGGACGGTGATGTCCACGGCCTGGATCTGCACCTGGTAGTAGAACACCACCTGGGGCGTGTCGGCGCCGTTCTGGTCCACGGTCACAGTGAACTCGCCCTGGCCGCTTAACTGATAATTCTCAGGCACCAGGCCGGGGGTGGGGACCACGGTGTTGGCCCCGGGCTGCAGGGTGCGGGTCTCCCGGGTGATTTCGGTATTGCTGTTCTGGTCCACATACAGGACGGTGATGTCGGCAGGCTGAACTTCCACCTCCGGGGGCGGGGGCATGGCCACGCCCAGGCTGATGAACAGGCGGAACTCCGCCAGCTGCTCGCCGTTTTGGCCCAGGCCAAAGAAGGGGATGGCCTTGTCTGCCGCCAGGCTGTCCGTGGCGAAGATGTAGTAATCGCTCACCGCCGTCCCGTTCTGGATGGAAAAACCGCCGGGGTACTGGCCCAGCAGGTCGTTGATCTGCAGGGCTGCCCCTGGCTGGGCCTGGGCCTCCGGGTCCACGTGGAGCCAGAAGGCGTTCTCATAGCCCGGGTAGGTGACGGGCAGGGCCTCCACCACCCGTTCCGTGCCATCCGAAGCGGGATAGCGCATTTCCAGGCTGATGGCCTGCTGCTGGGGGGATGCCAGGGCTGTCAGGTTGACCAGCACCAGCAACAGCGCCAGCAGCAGGGCGGAAGCCCTCCTGAACAGGGATGTGGAAAATCGTTTCATGGGCCTGCCTCCTCAATGGTTTCCAATGTTGTTACAATTTTATTACAGATTCGCTACGGTGTCAATCACAACGGCGCAAAACCGCTGCGTCCATACAACGCTGCAGGGCCGCGTTTTCTTCCATTGCGCCTGGGTCTATGCTATACTGAACAAAGCCCGGCGCAGCCGGAGCAATGGGGATTCCCGAAACAAAGGAGATGGTTCACTTGAGTGCATCGCGGTTCGCGGTCTTTGTCGACCTGGAAAATGCCGGCGGCAAGGCCGAAACATTAAAAAACATTCTGGAAAAAGTCAAAATCAGGGGCGACATCCTGATGGGCAAGGTCTATGGCTACACGGAGCAGTTCGGCGGCTTAAAGGAGCTGCTGCTGTCCAACACCTTCACCGTGGTGCCCTCCCTGCGCTATGGGGTGGCCCAGAAAAACAATGCGGACATTCTCCTGGTGCTGGACGCCATGGAGGTGGCCTACACCAACCCCCTGATTGACAGCTTCTGCATCGTCTCCGGGGACAGTGATTATACCCCCCTGGTGGGCAAGCTGAAGTCCATGGGCAAGTTCGTGCTGGGCATCTCCCGTTCGGAGGTGGCCAGCACCATTTTTATCAACGCCTGCAACGAGTTCCAGTTTCTGGAAACCGTCAAGGCAAGGCCCAGGCGCCTGCCCCAGAAGGCCAAGAAGGCCCAGGACAACGGCAGCGGGGACGAGTCCGAACTGCTCAAGACCCTGGAAAACATCCTGGACGACCACAGCGAGGAGGAGGTGTTCGCCAGCGAATTAAAGGGTATCCTCCTGCGCCTGCGCCCGGACTTCAACGAGCGCAACTACGGCGCCACCACCTTTTTCAAGCTCCTCACCAAGCTGTCCCAGCAGTATGGCACCATCAAGGTGCGCTCGGACAACTACAACGTGATGGTGTCCCTGACCGGTGAAGAAAGCAGCGAAACCGGCAAGTCCGACAAGGATGAATTGACCAAGGACAACTGGATTGCGGCCTTCCGGGAGCAGCTGTCCCACTACAAGGACGACGGCTTTGAGCGCATCAACCCCAGCATCTTGAAGGCCGACATCCAGAGCCTCTACCCCGGCTTCCAGGAGAAAACCGTGGGCTTTAAGCGCTTCTCCGACCTGCTCAAGGCCCTGGAGAAGGAAAAGGTGCTGGCCCTGGAGATGGATCAGCAGCGGAACATGCTGATCAAAATGCTGTAACCCGGCACCCCCACCCCTTGAAGGCCTGCCTTCAAGGGAAAGGAGCTTTCACCGCAGCGGTCAGCCCGGGCATGCCGCAGTATCCCGGGATGGGAGCGGAGGTAAAAGCGACGCGGATCAGCAGCGGAACATGCTGATCAAGATGCTGTGATTTCAGCGGCCAGTGTTCAGCAATCAGGGGGCAGTGAACAGCGCTCAGAGAATGGCTGACCACTGCCCGCTGTCAAGGAGGACGCCATGAACCCAGTCTATTCCATCGTGGTCCCCTGCTATAACGAGGAGGCCTGCATCGCAGAAACCCATGCCCGGCTCACCGCCGTCATGGAAGGGATGGGGGAGCGCTACGAGATCCTCTACATCAACGACGGCAGCAAGGATCAAACCGCCCCCATGCTGGACGAACTGGCCGCCCGGGACCGCCATGTCCGGGTGATTCATTTTGCCAGGAACGCCGGCCACCAGCTGGCGGTGTCCGCCGGGCTGGACTATGCCGCCGGGGATGCGGTGGTCATCATCGACGCTGACTTGCAGGACCCGCCCGAGGTGATTCCCCAGATGGCGGCGCGCTGGAAGGCCGGGGCCCAGGTGGTCTACGGCCAGCGCAAAAGCCGGGAGGGGGAAAGCGGGTTTAAGAAATTGACCGCCAGGTGGTACTACCGGGTGCTGCAGCACCTGGCCGGGGACGTCTTCCCCCGGGACACCGGGGACTTCCGCCTGGCGGACCGGGCGGCGGTGGACGTGGTGAAGCAGATGCCCGAGCACGCCCGCTACCTGCGGGGGATGTTCGCCTGGGCCGGCTTCAAGCAGGAGGCCCTGCTGTATGACAGGGACAAACGTTTCGCCGGGGAAACCCACTACCCCCTCAAAAAAATGCTGCGGCTGGCGGCCAACGGCGTGTTGAGCTTTTCTGAAAAGCCCCTGCTGTGGCCCCTGTGGATTGGCCTTATTTTCCTGGCCGTGGCCGGGGTGATGGTCATCAAAAGCGTCATCACCCACTTCATGGGCTGGGAGACCGCCTTTGCCGTCACCCACCTGCTGATTGTGCTGGGCACCGGCCTCATCCTCACCGCCCTGGGCATCCTGGGGGCCTACCTGGCCCGGGTGTATGAGGAGGTGAAGGGCAGGCCCCTGTATGTGGTGGCCCGCACCCTGGGCTTTGACAAGCAGACGGACGCGCCGCCGCCCCTGCCCCCGGGCACCCGGATCAAAGCCTGACGAACCCGCCTTTTAAAAGGAGGAACCATGCCTGACAACCTGAACCTGACCTCTGCCCAGGCCGTCTATGTGGCTACCCGGATGGAACAGCGGGCTGTGGCCCTGTATGAGCGCGCCCTGATGGCCTTCGCCCCGGGGGAGGAGATGAAAGCGGTGCTGTCCAGCCTGCTCCGGGAGGAACAGGCCCACCTGGACAGCTTTTTGCGCCTGCAGCTATTGGAGGGCGAGGTCACGGAGGAGGACAAGCTGCTCCTGGACGGCGAGGCCCAGAGCGTCCTGTTCTCCGGCGGCCTGGCCGGCGCCGTGCGGGAGGGGGCCTTTGACTCCCCCCTGTCCCTGCTGCACTACGCCGCGGATGAAGAGGAGCGGGCCGTGGCCCGATACCATGCCTATGCCAACAACGCCCACGGCAACACCCGGGAGACCTTTTTGCTCATCGCGCGCCAGGAGCAGCGGCACCTGGACCGCATCAACACCCAGATTGCCCGCCTGCAGGAGGAAGCTGATGCCTGACGCCCCCGTTTTGCTGTCCCTCCGGGGCCTGCGCAAGACCTTTGACACCCAGGAGGCCGTCAGCGGCATCGACCTGGATGTCTACGCCGGGGAGTTCCTCACCCTCCTGGGGCCCTCCGGCTGCGGGAAGACCACCACCCTGCGCATCATCGCCGGCCTGGAGATGCCCACCGCCGGCAGCGTCCACCTGGACGGCCAGGACATCACCCGCCTGGCCCCGGAAAAGCGGGCGGTGAACACCGTGTTTCAAAACTATGCCCTCTTCCCCCACATGAATGTCTACAAAAATATCGCCTATGGCCTCACCATGCGCAACACCCCCCGCAAGGAGATTGCGGACAAGGTGGCGGAGATGCTGGACCTGGTGCAGCTGACCGGTTATGAAAAACGCATGCCCTCCCAGCTGTCCGGCGGCCAGCGCCAGCGGGTGGCCATCGCCCGCAGCCTGGTGCTGTCCCCCAAGCTGCTGCTGCTGGACGAGCCCCTGGGCGCCCTGGACCTGCAGCTGCGCCGCAGCATGCAGCAGGAGCTCAAGCGCATGCAGCAAAAGCTGGGCATCACCTTCATCTACATCACCCACGACCAGGAAGAGGCCCTCACCATGTCCGACCGCATCGCCCTGATGCGCCTGGGCCGCTTTGTGCAGCTGGACAGCCCCAAGGGCCTGTATGAAAGGCCCCAGACCGCCTTTGCCGCCAGCTTCATCGGGGAGACCAACTTAATCCGCGCCCGGGCCGAGGCCGTGAAGGAGGACGAGGTGCTGCTGGATGTCTCCGGCTTCAACCTGCCCTGCCTGGACAGCGACTGGATTACCCCGGGGGAGGAATTGCTGCTGTCCCTCCGGGCCGAGCGGCTGCACCTGTCCAACAGCCCCGTCAACGCCGAGTGCTGGGTGTCTGGCGAGCTGGTGGAAAGCCACTACGCCGGGGGCGAGCGCAGCAGCACCATCCGCCTGCCCGACGGCCAGCTGCTGCGCGCCCGGGCCACCACCGAGGGGGAAACGGAGCCCCAGCTGGGCAGCACCGTCTTTTGCCACTGGAACAAGGAGGCCGGCGTCCTGGTGCGGGACGACCGGGAGGAAGGCTGATGTCTGCCCCCGCCCGCACCCTGCGCACCCGGGAGCCCCTGGCCTTCCCCATGATGCTCTACGCCGTGCTCTTTGTGGGCCTGGGCCTGATGTACATCATCGGCCTGTCCCTGATGACCAGGGGGGCGGACTTCACAGCAGGCGCGCCCTATACCCTGCATAACTATGAGCGCATCCTAAGCCCCCTCTACCTGCGCTCCCTGCTCCAGTCCCTGCGCCTGGCCTTTTACACGGCGCTGTTTTGCATGCTGCTGGGCTATCCCTTTGCCTATTTCATGGCCAAGGCCAGCCCCCGTGCACGCACCTGGATCATGATGCTCCTCATCGTGCCCTTCTGGACCAATGCCCTAATCCGCATCTATGGCTGGAAGATCCTCTTCTCCACCTCCGGGCCCATCAATGCCGCCCTCCTGGCCATCGGCATCATCCAGCGGCCCCTCAAGCTGCTGTACACCGATTTTTCCGTGCAGGTGGGGATGATTTATGCCATGATTCCCTTCATGGTGCTGCCCGTCTACTCCGCCGTGGAGCGCATGGACTGGTCCACCGTGGAAGCAGCCCGAGACCTGGGGGCCAACCCGATGAAGGCCTTCCTCACCATCACCCTGCCCATGACCCTGCCGGGCATCCTGGCCGGCCTGGTCCTCACCTTCATCCCCAGTATCGGCCTCTTCTTCCTGTCCGACCTCCTGGGGGGCTCCAACACCATGCTCTGGGGCAACATGGTCCACAACGAACTCCTAAAAAGCCGGGACCTGCCCTTCGCCGCCGCCCTGTCGGTGGTCTTGCTGGCCTTGACAGGAATCGTCATATTGATTTACCGCAGGATGGGCGGCCGGGCAGAAAGTATGGTTTTTTAAGGGGACGGGAGGACCCTTGGAACCTTTTCTGAAGAAAAGGTTCCAAACCTCCAAAAGACTTTAGAATTTTTCGTATTTTCCGATAAGTTGCACCTGATGCCTGCTTGTGATGTGCTGTCCCCCTGTTCAGGATTCCGGGTCAAGGGATGAAATCCCTTGTCGGGGTTCGGGGCGGAAGCCCCGGCATCCCTACCCCCCCCGAAAGGAGCCCTATGAAGAAGAACGCGCCCTGGGCGAATGTGTATATGGCATTGATTTTGCTGCTGCTGTATCTGCCGATCCTGGTGGTGGTTTTGTTTTCGTTTAACTCCAACCCGGGGCGCACGGCGAACTTCCAGTTTGAGGGGTTTTCGCTGCAGTGGTATCAGGATTTGTTCGACCCCATCACGGGCTATGGCGCGCCGTTGCGGTCCTCGCTGCTGATTGCGCTGTGGAGCGTGCTGCTCTCAGCGGTGCTGGGAACCTTGGGGGCCATCGGCCTGGTGCGACGGCCGGTGCGCCGGAGTCTGCTGGGGCGGGGCTATGGCGCGGTGCTCACCCTGGGGGAGCAGGTGTCGGTGCTGCCCATTATGATTCCGGAGATCATATTGGGGATTGCCCTCCTGGCGCTGTTCACCCTGCTGGGGCTGCCCTTTGGCATGGTGACCCTGGTGCTGGCCCACGTGGTGTTCTGCGTGCCCTATATCTATATCACGGTGAAGGGCCGCCTGGCATCATTAGACCCGGGGCTGGAGGAGGCGGCGCGGGATTTGGGGGCAACGCCTCTGAAGGTGCTGACCACGATTACCCTGCCCCTGGCGATGCCTGCGGTGATTTCCGGCTGTTTGCTGGCCTTTGCCATGTCCATGGACGATTTTGTGATTTCGTTCTTTGTAAACGGCCCCCATTCCAACACCTTGCCCCTTAAGATTTATTCCTCGGTGAAGGTGGGGGTGCCGCCCCATGTGAACGCGCTGTGCACGGTGATGCTGGCGGTGGTCTTCCTGATTGTGGCGGTGAGCCAGCTGTACCAGGCCAACGCGGCCCGGCGTCACCGGGCGCACCAGCAGCAGGATGCGAAGACGGCGGGGGGCAGGGCATGAAAAAGATTGTGTTGACAGGCGGCGGCACGGCGGGGCATGTGACCCCGCATTTGGCGCTGCTGGCGCGGCTGCAGGCGGAAGGCTATCAGGTGGATTATATCGGCACGGCGGAGGGGATTGAGCGGGGGATGATGGCGGACCAGGCCGGGGTGCGCTACCACGCGATATCCTCGGGCAAGCTGCGCCGGTATTTCTCCTGGCGCAACCTGAGCGACCCCTTCCGGGTGCTGGCCGGCTTTTGTCAGTCCTACAGGATTCTGGGCCAGGTGCAGCCGGACCTGGTGTTTTCAAAGGGCGGCTTTGTGGCGGTGCCGGTGGTGGCCGCGGCCTGGCTACGCAAGATACCGGTATTGGCCCATGAGAGCGACATCACCCCGGGGCTGGCCAACCGCATCAGCGCGGTGTTCGCCAAACAGGTGGCAACCACCTTCCCGGAGTGCGCGAAGGCCCTGGGCAAAAAGGGTGTGCACACCGGCACCCCCATGCGTCCCGAATTGTTTGAAGGCAGCCGGGAGAAGGGCCTGGCCTTTACGGGCTTTGACGGCAAGAAGCCGGTGCTGCTGATGATGGGCGGCAGCCAGGGGGCGCAAGCGGTGAACGAGGCCTTGAGGGCTGCGCTGCCCCAAATCCTGCCCAGGGTGGACGTGCTGCACCTGTGCGGGAAAGGCAAGCTGGCGCCGGAGCTTCAGGGCACCCCGGGCTATTTCCAGGCGGAGTTTGTGAGCGAGGGCTTAAACGACGTGCTGGCGGCGGCGGACTATGTGCTGTCCCGGGCCGGGGCCACGGCCATCTCGGAGTTCCTGGCCCTGAAGAAGCCCATGCTGCTGGTGCCCCTGCCCCTGTCTGCCAGCCGGGGGGACCAGATTGTAAACGCAGAGGATTTTGAAAAGCGCGGGCTGGCGAAGGTATTGCCCCAGGAGCAGATGACGCCGGACAGCTTGGCTTCCGCGCTGTTTGATCTGATGGACCAGGCGGATCACCTAAAGGCCAATATGGCAAAGGAGCCCGGCGCCGACGGCAGCGAGGCGGTGCTGGCGCTGATTCGGGGCCTGGTGACATGATGCAGGCGGTGGACGTGGTGGCCGCCCTGATCTGGCGGGGGGATCATTTTTTTGTGTGCCAGCGGCCGGCGGACAAGGCCCGGGCCCTCTTGTGGGAGTTTCCCGGCGGCAAAGTGGACCCGGGGGAGAGCCATGAGGAGGCCCTGATCCGGGAATGCCGGGAGGAGCTGGCGGTGGATTTGAAGGTGGGGGACTTGTACATGCAGGTGACCCACGACTACCCGGACCTTCAGGTGCGGTTGTTCCTGTACCATGCCAACATCTTGGCGGGGGAGCCCCAGCTGCTGGAGCATGCGGACAGCCGCTGGATCACCGCCAGGCAATTGGACGATTTTGACTTCTGCCCGGCGGATGAGGAGATCATCAGGAAACTGAAGGCAGACGACCTGGCCGGAAAGGAAGCGCCATGAAAGCGGAACGCATCCTGGACCTGGTGATGACCCTGGGGGAAGGCCCCATGTATGACGAGCAGGCCGACACCCTCCACTGGGTGGACATCGTGGAAGGCCGGCTGTGGCAGCATGACCTGGGCAGCAAAAGAAGCCGGCACACCGCCATGGGGGAGAGCGTGGGCCTGGTGGTGCCCCACAAGAAGGGTGGCCTGGTGGCGGCCCTGAAGGACAGCCTGGTGCACCTGAAGGGGGCGCAGAACACCCTGCTGGCGGGGGATGTGGATGCAGAACACCCCGGCAACCGCTTCAACGACGGCAAGTGCGACGCCAAGGGTCGGCTGCTGTGCGACACCATGCACGGCCAGGGGGAGAAGGGCAAGGGCAGCCTGTATGTGCTGGAGGAGGGCCGGCCCCTGCGCAGGCTGGTGAAGGATGTGAGCATCTCCAACGGCATCGGCTTCTCCCTGGATAATCGTTTCATGTACTATGTGGACACCCCCACGGGCTTCCTGTGGCGCTTTGAGTACGACCTGGCAACAGGGGAGGTGGCCAACCGGGTGCCCTTGATTGACTACCGGGATGAGCGGGGGGATTTTGACGGCCTGTGTGTGGACAGCGAGGGCTGCATCTGGGCGGCCCACTGGGGCGGCTACCAGGTGAGCCGGTGGGACCCGGAAACCGGGCAGAAAATTGGCCAGGTGGAGGTGCCGGCCCCCTTTGTCACCAGCTGCTGCTTTGGCGGCCCGGAATTGGACCGGCTGTACATCACCACGGCATCGGGCTGGGACAAAGCCCTGAAGCAGGAATACCCCCTGTCCGGCGCCCTGTTTGCGGCGGCGCCGGGAGTGCGGGGCCTGCCGGTGCAGCGCTTCGGAATAGCGTAGTCACAGGGAATTGGATGCGACATGAAAAGCCCCGGCACATGGCCGGGGCTTTGTTGATGCTTTAAATATTACTTGTAAGTGGCCGAGGCAGCGTTGTCGCCGCTGGTGAAGGTGAGCTTGGTGATGTTCAGCTTGTCCTTGAGCAGGTCATAGAAGACCTCGATGAGGTTTTCACAGGTGGCCACCTTCTTCACCACCACCAGGCGGCACTCGGGGTAGGCCTTGGCCAGCGCGGTTTCAAAGGCGGGGCCCTTCATGGTGTTGGTGGGGGCGCCGTCTTTGATGCCCTGGTCCTCATACACCTTGAGGATGGCGGGGAGGAGGGGGTCGTTCTCCTGCATGAGGAGGGCGTGGTCAAAGTTCTTCAGATAGTCCCAGGCGATGCGCTTGATGCTGTTGCAGGGGTAGACAAAGCCGGTCTTGCCGTCCACATCCCCAGCCACCTCGATGGTGAGGGTGCCGGTGTGGCCGTGGAGGTACTGGGCTTCGCCCTCAAAGTTCAAGAAGCGGTGGGCGTACTGCAGGTCAAGCTTTGCGATGGAATGCCAGGTTGCCATAGATGTCTCCTCCTTTTTTTGATGACCGGGCGCAGCCGGCTGGATGGGCGGAATGAATCAGTCCGGCGTCTTGGCGCATGTTGGGCAGATGCCCTTGAAGACGATGTCGTGCTGGTCCACTGAAAAACCAAACTGCTCC
>DAITOE010000056.1:0-6915 GCA_036834245.1 Clostridia bacterium
TCTGCCCAGCGGCTGGTGGAGTCCGCCATGATGGCCACCCTGTAGCCCATGTCCCGGAAGTATTCAGCGATGGTGATGCCGGTGTAGATGCTGGCTTCCCGGGCAGCCACCGGCATGTCCGAGGTGTTGGCGATGAGCACGGTGCGCTTCATCAGGGTTTCGCCGGTGCGGGGGTCGTGCAGCTCCGGGAACTCCTTGAGGACGTCCGTCATCTCGTTGCCGCGCTCGCCGCAGCCCACATAGACGATGATGTCGGCATCCGCCCATTTGGCCAGCTGGTGCTGCACCACGGTTTTGCCGGAGCCAAAGGGCCCGGGGATGGCCGCCACGCCGCCGGAGGCGATGGGGAACAAGGTGTCAATGACCCGCTGGCCCGTGACCATGGGGCTTTGGGGGGACAGCTTTTCCTGGTAGGGGCGGCCGGTGCGAACCGGCCAGCGCTGCATCATGGTGACCGGGTGCTCCTGCCCGTCCTCCCCGACAATCACGCAGATGGTGTCGGTGATTTTGGCTGTGCCCTGGTGGATGGACTTGATGACCCCCGCCAGGCCCTTGGGCAGCATGATGCGGTGCTCCACCACGGAGGTTTCCTGGACGGTGCCCAGGATGTCCCCGTGGATCACCTTGTCCCCGGGCTGCTTCTTGGGCACGAAGTCCCATTCCCGCTCCCGGTCCAGGGAGGGCAGCTCGATGCCACGGGAGATGCGGTCCCCCGCCCGCTCCCGGATGCGGTTCAAGGGGCGCTGGATGCCGTCGAAGATGGACTCGATCAGCCCGGGCCCCAGCTCCAGGGACAGGGGCGCGCCGGTGGACTCCACCGGTTCGCCGGGCCCCAGGCCGCTGGTTTCCTCGTATACCTGGATGGAAGCCAGGTCGCCCCGCAACTCCAGAATCTCGCCGATCAAGCGGTGTTTGCTCACGCGTACCACATCAAACATGCGCGCTGAGGACATTCCCTCCGCGACAATCAGGCTGCCAGCCACTTTGATGATTTTGCCCTGGGCCATTGATATTTCCTCGTTTCTGTCGTCAGTGTTGTTGTTGGGACAGGATGTCCGCGCCAATCGCCTTGATAACGCTCTGGCGCAGCTGCTCCGCGCCAAAGCCGTTGCTTCCCTTGATGCCGGGGATGGGGATGATGGCGGTCTCCATGATCTGTTCGTAGCGGGACAGGGCTTCCGGCACCAGGGCCGCCGCCGTTTCCGTGATGAAGATCACAGGCACGCCGGAGCGGCTCAGCCGGTGGATGGCGGTGGAAATTTCCTCCGCCGTGGTGGCCGGGATGGCGATGGCGCCGATGGCCTTGAAGGCCAGGATGGCATCCTCCTCCCCCACCACACCCATTTGAAACAGCTTACTGGCCATAGGCTTCACGCAACCTTTCCCGGATGAGCCCTTCGTCAAACCCGTTGAGCTTGCCCGCCATGATCAGGCGCACGGCCCCGGCTTCCCGCTCGTGGGCCAGGAGCCAGCCGATCAGCACCTCAATGGCGAAGGGGTCGTAGCGCTGGGGGCGGAAGAGGGAGATTAAGTAGTCGTCCGCCGCCTTTTCCAGGGCCGGCAGGCGCCTGATGTCCCGGATGGCTGCCTCCAGCGCGAGTTTGACCTCCTTGGGGTATTTGGCATAGGCGGCCGGCAGCTTCTCCGGCTTGCGCTGGATTTCCTTCCAGACCGCTGCCGTGATGCTGCCGCCGGGCAGCAGGATGTCCCCAAAGCGGATGCCCTCGGTGTCCATGGCGGCAAGCCTGAGGTAGGCCACCGCGTTTTGCAGGTCGGCCTTGCCGGCAAAATAGGCCTTGGCCGCCTCTGATTTGCTGGATTTGATGCGCTCCGCGATGATGCCAAACAGGGCCTGGTCCAGGAGAACGTCAATCTCCATGGGGTTCACCTGCACCGCCACCTTTTTCTCCAGCAGGTTCATCACCTGCTGGAAGGCCGCCGGCAGCCGCTTGTAATCATGCTCTGTCACGGCGTGGCGCAGCACCTGCAGCGGGATGGTGCCGCAGGCGGAGAGGGCGTCCGGCTTGATGCCCAGGATCCGGGCCTTGAACAGGGCCTTCAGGTTCTGGACGTCGTGGCGCAGCAGGAAACTGTCCGTGAGCCCGGGATCGGAGGTGATCTTCCGCAGGCGCTGGCAGACCTCCTCCAGCATGGCGGTGGACACCTGGTCCACCTCCTGCCCCGCCACCTCGGGCCAGCCCATTTCCACCAGCAGGCTCAAGGCCTCCTCATGGCTGTGGGCGGAGAGCAGCCGCTCCAGCTGGGCTTCCCCCAGGGGCCGCCTGGCGGCAGCCCGTACCCGGCCCACGGCATAGGCAATGCTTGATTGCGGCATGCTTACTCCTTTTGTCCGTCCACCGGGAAGAGGATGGCCGCCACCTGGGCTTCCAGCTCCTCCTGCCGGTTTTCCATCAGGGCCAGGAAGGTGAACTGGAGCTCGCTGTTTCTGGTAGTGAGCACCAGGCCGCATACCCCGTCCCTGCGCCCTTCCCCCATGACCAGCTTGCC
The DNA here is from genome assembly GCA_036834245.1 of Clostridia bacterium. Classification (GTDB taxonomy): domain Bacteria; phylum Bacillota; class Clostridia; order Christensenellales; family Aristaeellaceae; genus UBA6115. Next base: position 2,509 of record DAITOE010000056.1, read on the forward strand.
GGGCTTGCCTGCCTTTTGCAAACTTTCATTGGCAGCGTTCACAAAGTCTTCCGTGAAAAAGGCGTCGTTTACGGCGCCGGCGATGAGGGTTTCCTCCCCGCTGGCGTATTGCACCAGGAGGTCCGTCATGATGGCGGCCACCTGGTCTACCGGCGTGCTGTTGAGCGCTTCCACCGCCATGGTGAAGGCCTGTTCCAGGAGCCCGCGCTTGCCGGCCACCAGCTCCTTCTTGTATTCCAGCTGGTGCAGCCGCCGGATGCGGTCGTCCTGGACTTTGGCGTCCCGGTCGGCCTGGGAACGGGCTTCGTCCTCCAGGCGCTGCTGCCGCAGGCCGGATTGAAACATCAGTTCGGACACCCGCCTGTCGGCATCCGCCATCACGGCGTCTGCCTGGGTTTTCGCATCCTGCAGGATCAAATCGATGATGGCCTGTGTGTTGATGCTATCCATGGTGCTCACGTGATGGAGTTGACCAGGATGAAGGAAATCAGCAGCGCCAACACGGCGTAGGTTTCCACCATAACGGTCATGGTGATGGCCTTGCCGGACATGTCCGGGTGCTGGCCCACCATCAGCATGCCGGCGGAGGCTACCTTGGACTGGTGCATGGCGGAGAGATAGCCCACCAGCGCCACAGGCAGCACGGCCGCGATATAGGCCAGGCCCTGGGTGGTGCTCAGCTCCTGGAGGTTGCCGCCCAATGCGCCGATGTTCACCAGGATGATGACGCCGATCAAAAAGCCGTAGATGCCCTGGGTGCCCGGCAGAATCTGCAGCACCATGAGCTTGGAGTTCACCTCAGGGTTCTCTGTGGACACACCGGCAGAGGTCTGCCCCGCCAGGCCCACCCCTTTGGCGGAGCCGTAGCCCGCGACGATGGTGGAGATGAACACCGCGGTGAACGCCAGGATTTGACCGATACTCAGTTCTAACATGGAAGATCCTCCTCAATAAAATACGTGATGATGGGGTTTATTCGTGAATCCGCACATAGCGCGGCGCGAAACGAAGGGGCTTGAAGGGCTTGCCGCCCTCCTCATAGAATTTGCCGAAAAACTCGATGTACTGCAAGCGGGCGGAATGGACATAGGCGCCCAGGATGTTGATGGCGGCGTTGAACAGGTGGGCGCCCACAAAGACCACGGCGCCAATCAAAAGGCCGATGATGCCGCCGCCGGTGAGCATGCCCACCAGCTGGTTGATGACCATACCGATGACCCCGGTGGCCAGGCCCATGCCGAAGAGGCGCATGTAGGAGAGCAGGTCGGAAATCCAGCCGGTGATGCCATACAGGGCGCCCAGGCCGGAAATCAGCCGCTTGATGGGGTTTTTGGACTTGCTGCGGCCGGCGGTGACCAGGATGATGCCTGCGGACACGATGGCCATCCATTTGCCGATTTCTGCGGTCTGGGGCAGCATCAGAAGCCCCAGGCCGATGATCAGGAACATCCAGGAGAACTGGTCGTAGATGGCGCTCATGGGGTCCTTGTTGCGGAAGTTCTGGGCAGCGCCCACCATGAGGCCGGCAAACAGGTGCAGGGCGCCCAGCCCGATGCACAGGCCCATGACCGGCAGGGAGTTGTTGACCGGGTCAAAGACCGAGGGCCATGGCGAAAAGCCAAACCAGGTGTTGTACATGGCGCCCCAGAACACCGTGAACACGCCGCCGCCGCAGATGATCCAGAAGATCCTTTTGGCCCCCTCAGAGGGCTTGAGCAGCTTCACCAGGATGGGGATGAGCAGGGCCATCATGATGCCGTAGCCGGCGTCGGACACCATCATGCCAAAGAAGCAGGCGAAAAAGGGCATCATGACGCTGGTGGGGTCCATGGTGCCGTTCTTGGGCAGCGCAAAGCCGGAGACCACCGCCTCGTAGGGGCGCACCACCGCGTTGTTGTGGAGCAGCACCGGCGGGTCGTCCTCGGGGCCGGGGTCGCTGGCCACGGCCTGCACCTCCGGGAATTCTTTTTTGAGGGCCTCCAGCAGCGCCGGTGCCGAGGGGCCCGGCACCCAGCCGGACAGCAGCACCGTGCTTCTGGTGTGGGCCATCAGGTCCATGGCGGAGAGGCGCTCCTTCCGGGCGGTGACCGCCTCATAGGCCAGGCGCAGCCTGGGCAGGTGCACCCCCAGCTGGCTGAGCTCTTTTTCAATGGCTGCCGCCTCTGCCTTCAGGGCGTCCATGTGCTGGTTGATCTGGTCCAGCTGCTCCCTGGGGCTTAGCTCGCTGATGTGGGGCATGGCCGGCTGGTAGGCAATCTGGCGCAGGGCGGCGACAAACTCCTCCGCCGCGCTTTGGTGCACCACGGCATAGAAGGTGGCGGTATCCCCTTTCTGGGACAGCAGGGAGATGATGGCCGGCCGGCCCTGCCAGGCCTGCTGCACCTCCGCCAGCTTGCGGGCGGAGGCATTGCCGGCAAAAACCCGGGTGGTGGCGGTGGCCCGCAGCTTGTTGGCAGGCATGTCCAGCCCCAGCCAGGGCTCCAGCTGCTCCGCCTGCTGGGTGTAGCGGGTTTCGCTGCCCCGCAGCTCCCCGGTTTTGCGCATCAATTCTTCCACCTGGGATACCACAGACAGGGCCTCCCCCAGGTCCTCCTGCTCCAGGGCCTCGCGGGGTGCCAGGGGCAGGGGCTTTAACATGGATTGTTTTTCTGTGTCGTATTTGGCCAGGCGGCCGATGGCCCAGCGGAGGCGGGTTTGCAGCTCCTCCGCCTGCTGCCTGTCCTTTATCAGCTGGCTGTCTGAGGGCGCTTCCTCCACAGCCTGGGGAATGATGTGCACGCAGCCGGCGCGCTGCAAAAACTGAAGCAGGCGGGCCTGGTCGCGTTTCATGGCCAGCACCGTCAGGCGCTTCATGTCAACGAGTGCCACGTAACACCTCACGGACGATGTGGTCCACAGCTTCCGGCAGACGGGCCTTGGCTTCCTCAAGCACCGCCGCGCTTTGCTTGTCTGTTTCTTCTTTTTCGGCCAGCAGGCTTGCCTCTACCGCCATTTTATGCTCGGACATCACCTGGTGGTAGAGGGCGCGGTTGTCAACAGCTGCCTTGCGCTCCTCCTCCAGCACCTGGGTTTCCGCATTTTTGATGACTTCCCCCGCGGCCTGGTGGGCTTCCTGGAGCAACTGGGCTGCTTTTTTTTCTACTTCTTCAATTCGGCTCAATACATCAAAAGCCATGTCGCACCTCAACTATCTGTTATCTACAAGTGATGATACCACAATACCACAAATAAGCAACGGTTTTGCATAACAGATGATATATACCCGGCGCATCGGCCTTTGAAAGCAGGAAAAAAGCCTTTTGGCTTGCACCGCGTTCAAAGGCTTGTTATACTGAATCGCGTTTGATTGATTTTTGAAAGGAAGACAAAACACGATGTTCAACTGGTTGACTCAGATTCCCACCATCCTGGCGGAAGCCGCACCTGCAGGCGGCGCAGCAGCCGGAGCCGCCGACGCCACCAGCCCCGCCGGCCTGATTTCCATGTTCCTGCCCATGGTGCTTATCATCGGTGTGTTCTATTTCCTGATGATCAGGCCCCAGCGGAAGAAGGACAAGAAGGTCAAGGAAATGCTGGCCGCCCTCAAGCCCGGCGACCGCATCTGCACCATTGGCGGCATCTACGGCACCATCAAAGGCCTGCGGGACGACGACGTGATCCTCACCGTCGGCCACCAGAACACCGAGATTGTGATGGCCCGCTGGGCAATCCGCAATGTGGAAGCCGTGACGGTTGAAAACGAAGGCGAGCTGTTGACCTGATTTTTCACCCAGGCACCCAGTTTGCAAGCGCCCGGCTTTTACGGGCGCTTTTCTGTTGAAATGGAGGGATATTTATGGAACGGATCGACCAGCGCAGCCCCCATCAGCTGCGCCCCTGTGAAATCATCACCGACTTTGTGAGCACTGCGGACGGCAGCTGCCTCATCTCCTTTGGCGGCACCCGGGTGATTGTGACCGCCTCCGTGGACAACCAGGTCCCCCCCTTCCTGCGGGGTAAAAACCAGGGCTGGCTCACTGCTGAATACGCCATGCTGCCCGCCGCCACCGGCCGGCGCAAAGCCCGGGACGGCGTCAAAAAGGACAGCCGCGGGGTGGAGATCAGCCGCCTCGTCGGGCGCTCCCTGCGCCAGGCCCTGGACCTAACCCGCCTGGGGGAGCGCAGCATCACCATCGACTGCGATGTATTGGAAGCGGACGGCGGCACCCGGACCGCGGCCATCACCGGCGGTTTTGTGGCCCTGTGCCTGGCCGTTGACAAGCTGATTGCCTCGGGACAACTGAAGGAATCCCCGGTGAAAAACCAGGTGGCTGCCGTGAGCTGCGGCCTGGTGTCGGGCACCGCCCTCCTGGACCTGTGCTACCTGGAAGACAGCCAGGCCCTGGCCGATGTGAACTTTGTGATGAA
>DAITOE010000056.1:7015-9679 GCA_036834245.1 Clostridia bacterium
GGCATGCGGGAGGCGGGCTATGACCTTGACATCGAGGAAACCGGGGCCAGCTTCAGCGAAAACGCCGCCATCAAGGCAGAGCAGGTGCGGGATGCCACAGGCTATCTCACCCTGGCGGACGACTCCGGCCTGGAAGTGGCAGCCCTAAACGGCGCCCCGGGGGTGAACAGCGCCCGCTTTGCCGGGGTCCACGGGGATGACGCCGCCAACAACCGGCTGCTGCTGAAACAGATGGCCGGGCAGGAGGACCGCAGGGCCCGGTTTGTCAGCGTCCTGGCCCTGGCCTCCCCCTTTGCCCCCACCCGCCTGTTCACCGGCACCTGTGAAGGCCGCATCATCAGGGAAGCCCGGGGCACAGGCGGCTTTGGCTACGACCCCCTCTTTGAAACTGCTTCCGGCAAGACCTTTGCAGAAATGGACGAAGCGGACAAAAACCAGGTCAGCCACCGGGCAAACGCAATGAAAAAGCTGCTGGAGGCGCTTTCGTGAACCTGCTCCTGCTGAGCGATTCCCACGGAAACACCGAGCAGCTTATGGGCATCAAGCGCAGGCTGAAAGAGCAGGGCAAGGTGGATGCCATCCTCTTCGCAGGGGACGGCCATGGGGACATGAGCCGGCTGAACGCCGAATGCGATATCTTCGAGGTGCGGGGCAACTGCGACCTCTTCAGCCGCCAGCCCGACCAGCAGCTGATTACCCTGCTGGACACGAAGATCTTTTTGGCCCACGGCCATTTGCTGGGGGTGAAGCGCGGCCTTGACAGGCTGGCCGCAGCCGCCAGGGAAAAAGGCGCAAAATACGCCGTCTACGGCCACAACCACGTCCAGGAAATCAATTTGATTGCCGGCGTGCAGTGCATCAACCCCGGCGCCCTCTTAAACGGCGAATACGCCATCCTCAACCTGACGGACGGCAGGCTGCGGTTTTTTAACCGGGCCACTGCCTGACCGGGCTTTATTCGTCTGAGGCCTGAAACCTGCGCAAGCCTTTGGGGTAGTGGTTTTTGATGAGGCCATGGGCGGCCTTGCCCCAGCCCAGGGGCCAGCCTTCAAGCGTGGGCGCCACATAGCCGGACAGCCGGCAGGAAGCATCCTCCAGCACGGCGCCAGCCCGGAAGGCCTCAGCCTCCTTCAGGCTCACCGGATGGGTGTGGCGGGGCTCCGCCGCCAGGGCCAGGGCATGGTCCGGCCGGAGGGTTTTGCCCACCTGCTGGGCCAGGTGCAGCCCGGCCCGCAACACCTTCAGCCCGGCCAGGTCCGGGCAGGAGGCCGGTAAACAGACCAGGGTCTGCCCCAGGCGGCCATTGACCTGAATATCTCCCCGAACCCATTCTGACAGCGCCTTCTGTGCTTCCTGCCGCAGGCTTTCCGGCAGGGGCCCGGGAGGCGCTTTTTGGTTGTTTTTCTCAGCAGGCACCAGGGATGGTTTCTTTTCCATGAGGGCCATGAAATGCCCCTCGCCCTTCACCTGATGGGGCCACAGGCGCAGCATCCCCTCCCCTGCCCCGGGCAGGCCGGGCAGGAAAAAGGGCACCAGGGAAAAATCCGGATGGCTGTGCAGGAAGGCTTCCAGGACGCCTTCGTTCTCCTCGCGGTTGAAGGTGCAGGTGCTGTACACCAGGCGCCCGCCGGGCTTTAGCATCCGGGCGGCATCCGTCAGGATGCTGCGCTGCCGCTTCGCGTTGTGCCCGGGCAGCCCCGGGTGCCAGTGAGCGCGGCTTGGCGGGTCCTTCCTGAACATCCCTTCCCCGGAGCAGGGGGCGTCCACCAGCACCCGGTCAAAGAAGGCGGGAAAGGCCGCCGCCAGGCGCTCGGTGCTGTCAGACATCACCACGGCATGGGGAATGCCCATGCGCTCGATGTTCCGGGACAGCTCCAGGGCCCTGGCAGGCACCGGGTCGTTGGCAACCAGGAGGCCCTGACGCTGCATCAGGTCTGCCAGCTGGGTGGCCTTGCCCCCCGGGGCGGCGCACAGGTCCAGCACCTTCTCCCCCGGCTGCGGTGCCAGCACCATAGCCGGCGCCATGGCGCTGGGCTCCTGGATGTAATAGGCCCCCGCCCAGTGCAGGGGATGGGCGCCGGGCTGCGCGCCCGGTTTCAGGTAGCAGGCATCCTCCGCCCAGGGGATGGCCGCCCCGCAAACATCAAGATGCGGTGCCGCCCTGCGGCTTGAACACCGCAGCCCCCGCAGGGGCTGCTCCTGAAAGGACGCCAAAAAATCGCCCAGCTGGTCCTTCAACAGGGGGGCGATTGTTTCGATAAAACCCGGGGGCAGCGGGGCAGGCGTCCCTGTCATGGCTGGGGCGGTTCCTGGCCGGGCGGGGGGCCTTTCTGCTCCCTGTACTGATAGCTTTGGGGGTAGTAGGGCTTGTGGAAGGCGGCTTCCGGGCTGACAGGGGGCTGCATGATGTCCCCGGCCTCCGGATCAGTTTCGGCATCAAAGAGGGTGTCCCGGATGCTCTTGAGCATGTTGCCTGCACGGCGGCGCCGGTTGTCCACCCTGCGCCTGCGCAGGGTGGGCGGAAGATCCGGGGCTGCCTCCTGCTGCTGGGTTTCTGCCAGGTACAGGTCATCCGGGTGATAGGGCTCCTCATCAAATGCAGGGGCAGGCCCGGTGTCCCCTTGCAGGGCGGGGGGCTCCTCCTGGAACACCTCTGATGGCGGC
>DAITOE010000057.1:0-9594 GCA_036834245.1 Clostridia bacterium
AACGGCGCCGTGGTGGACCTGAGACCCTTTGGTGAGCGCATCCACGAGAACCTGATGGACCCTGCTTCTGCCCGGGCTGTGTTTGAGGTGCTGGAATCCTTTGGTGAAGGCTATTATATCTTTGGGCGCAGAACGGTGATCAACCGCTGGCAGATCCCCCGGCATATCTCAGAGCGGGACACTGGCCATCTGGCCAGGCTGAAGCGCAGGGTGGCCTACCTCAACGGGGTGGAAGCCTGCCAGGATGCCCTGTCCCAGCCTTTGTACAAGTTTTTTGTGATTTTTGATGACGACGATCATCCAGCCGCAGAAATCCAGCAAGCGCTGGCCCATGTACCGGGCATTGAGATGACCAGCTCTGGCGGCCGCAACCTGGAAATCATGCCGGCAGGCGCCAACAAAGGGGAGGGCCTCAAGGTGCTGTCCCGCCATCTTGGGATTAAACCCAGCCAGATCATGGCCCTGGGGGACCAGCTCAACGACCTGGACATGCTGGCCTTTGCCGGCCTGGGTGTCGCCATGGGCAATGCGGTGCCCCAGGTGCTGGCACAGGCAGACGCCGTCACAGACCGCTTTGATCAGGACGGCGTCGGCAAAGCCATTGCAAACTATTGTTTTGGGGAATAGCGGCTGACAGCAGCCGGAATTGTCATTCGCCTGCGGGCACGGCCCACTGGTGATAGAAGGGATCAGACAGTGTGATCACGGCGCTGCCGTCGCTGAAGCTGATGATCTCTTTTTTGACGGCTTCAAGGTCCTCTTCCCGGACGGTAAGCTGCAGCTGCACCTTGTCGCTGAACGCAGGCATCACTTCACACACCGGCAGCCTGCCCAGGGTGTGGTTCAGGGCATCCCAGTAGGGGTAGGCCACGGTGGCGCTGAGGCGGACGCTGGTTTCTGCCGTGACGATGCCTGCAGCCTTCACCGCCATGGCGCAGCCGGCAGTATAGGCCCGGGTGAGGCCGCCGGCTCCCAGCATCACGCCGCCAAAATAGCGGGTGACCACAGCCACACAATTGACCAATTTGTTGCGCTTCAATACCTCCAGGATGGGGATGCCGGCGGTGCCCTGGGGCTCACCGTCGTCCGAATAGCGCATCAGTCCTGCGTTTTCACCGATGATATAGGCAAAACAGTGGTGGGTGGCTGTTTTGTGGGCGTCCTTGATGCCCTTGATGAAGGCCAGCGCATCCTCTTCAGCGGCAACCGGCGCAGCCTCCCCGATGAACCGGCTTTTGCGCTCGATGAATTCGTCAACGCCATGGGCTTTCAGGGTGAAGTAGCCGCCTTTGATGCTCATTTTTTCAGGATGACCCTGCAGTGGTTCTTTTTGCCGCGGCGCAGCAGCAGGCCGTCCGGGCCGAAGTCTTCCTCAGACAGCCTGGTTTCCGGGTCGTCCACCTTGTTGTCTCCTGCCATCACGGCGCCCTGTTCCACCATTTTCCGGGCTTGGCTGCGGCTGGCGCACAGGCCGCACAGGAAGAGGAGGGTGGTCAGGCGGTTGTCCTCCTGGAACTGGGCATAGGTGAACTCATAGGTGGGCACATCCGCCATGCTGCCGCCATCAGAAAACAGCGCTGCTGAGGCCTGCTGGGCTTTCATAGCCTCGTCTTCGCCGTGGATCAGTTTGGTGGCTTCAAAGGCCAGGGCAGCCTTGGCTTCATTGATCTGGGACCCTTCCAGGGCGCTCAGGCGGCGCACCTCATCCATGGGAAGGAAGGTGAGCATGGACAGGCAGTTGGGCACATCGCTGTCGGCGATGTTGCGCCAGTACTGGTAAAACTCATAGGGGGAGCACAGCTCAGGATCCAGCCACAGGGCACCCCGCTCCGTCTTGCCCATTTTGTTGCCTTCAGCATTCATCAGCAGCTTGAAGGTGCAGGCGAAAGCCGGTTCCCTTTCCTTGCGCCTGATGAGGTCGGCGCCGGCCAGGATGTTGCTCCACTGGTCATCCCCGCCCATCTGCAGCCGGCATTTGTGGCGGCGGAACAGCTCCAGAAAGTCATAGGCCTGCATCAGCATGTAGTTGAACTCCAGGAAGGTGAGGCCCCGCTCCAGGCGCTGCTTGTAGCACTCGGCGGCCAGCATGCGGTTCACCGAAAAATGCACGCCGATTTCCCGGATGAACTCCAGGTAATTAAGCTTGGTGAGCCAGTCGGCGTTGTTGGCCATCAGGGCCTTGTTGTCCGAAAAGTCGATGAAGCGGGACAGCTGGGCATGGATGTTGCTGACATTGTGGGCAATGGCCTCCGGGGACAGCATCTGGCGCAGTTCGGATTTGCCGGAAGGGTCGCCAATTTGTACCGTGCCGCCGCCAATCAGGGCCAGGGGGATATGCCCCGCCCGCTGCATGTGGGTCATGGCCAACATGGGAATGAAATGCCCAAAGTGCAGGCTGGGGGCCGTCGGATCAAAGCCCACATAAAACACGGTGGGTTCCCGCTCCAGCTGCTTGTACAGCTCCTCCTCATGGGTTAGCTGGGCGATGAAGCCGCGTTCTTTCAAAATGTCCAGTACGTGCATATTGTGCCTCCATTCTAAAAAACCATCCATTCTTGCGATTGATTATAGGTTTTCCCGGCTGATGATGTCAAGAAAAGCAAGGGTTTTGAAGAATTCGGGAAAACTGCCGGATTTGCTTGAAAACCGCTTCATTGCATGATAAGATAACAGGGTACATTACGATGTAAGAAAGAAGGGCTTAACGAAGAAGTGGGTGTTGCAGACAGCGGGGCGAAGGCTTGTTTGCTTTGGCCTTGCAGGAGCTGCATCATGACCCATTTTTTGTTTTGAAGGAAGAAGGATGACAAGGAAAGGAACACCCAGAAAATCACGGCCCATTGACCAGGCCGAGGCCATCAGCAAAAAAACGGCTGAATCCATGGGCTTTGAGCACCTGGAAACAGCGTTTGAGAAAGAAGCGGCAGGGGTATACCTACGCATCTACCTGGACCGGGAGGGCGGCATCAGCCTGACGGATTGTGAGAATTACCACCGGGCTGTGCAACCCCTGTTGGAACACATCGACTACGATTTCCTGGAGGTGTGCTCAGCCGGCATCGACCGGCCCATCAAAAATGAACGGGATGCCCAGAAGGCCATGGGCCATGAGGTGGAAATCAAGCTGTTCAAACCTGTTGACGGCAGCAAAAGCTATATCGGAACCTTCCTGAAACTGGAAGATGATGTCTACCATATCAACACCCCGGAAGGCAACAGAGAATTTCACAGAAAAGACGTGGCGCTGGCATGCAGGACAGTGGACCTGAGCGTACTGGACGAAGCCGCCGCAGAACATGAGGAGGAAACGACGTGAGCAATCAGAAAATAGACCTGATGGAAGCAATCTCCCTGCTGGCCAGGGAGAAGGACATGAACGAGGATGTTCTTGTAGACACCATCGAAGAGGCCCTGAAGGCCGCCTACCGCCGCAACAACCGCCAGACGGCGTCCGGCATCCAGAACCTGGCCGTGCGGCTCAGCCGCAAGGACGGGGCCCAGGTGTTCCTGCGCAAGGTGGTGGCGGACGTGGTGGAAGAGCCCGAGATGCAGATGTCCCTTGAGGAAGCCCTGGAAATCAACCCCAATTTCCACGTGGGCGACATCGTGGAAATCGACGTGACGCCGGAAAACTTCGGCCGCGTGGCTGCCCAGACAGCCAAGCAGATGCTGGTGCAAAAAATCCGCGAATCCGAGCGGGGCAAGATCTATGATGAGTACATCGAAAAGGAAAACGAAATCTTGACCGGCATCGTCCAGCGGGTGGAGCCCAAGGCAGCCTACCTGGAGCTGGGCCGCACGGAAGGCATCATGGAAAGCAGCGAGTTCATTCCCGGTGAAAGCTACCGGGATGGCGACCATGTGAAGGTGTATGTCCTCAAGGTGCGAAGGACGGGCAGCGACTACCAGCGGGCTCCTCAGGTGTATGTCAGTCGGATTCATCCGGGCCTGGTGAAACGCCTTTTTGAGATGGAAGTGCCCGAAATTGCCACCGGCGTGGTGCAGATTCGTTCCATCGCCAGGGAGGCAGGCAGCCGCACCAAGATTGCAGTGTACTCCACCGATCCCATGATTGACCCGGTGGGCGCCTGCGTCGGCCCCCGGGGTTCCCGGGTAGAGAAGGTGGTCAATGAGCTCAAAAACGAGAAAATTGACATCATCAAATGGTCTCCGGACCCTGCAGAGTTCGTTGCCAACGCCTTAAACCCCGCCCATGTGGTCAGCGTGTTCATCTCCGACGAGGAAAAGATCTGCCGCGTCATGGTACCGGACATGCAGCTGTCCCTGGCTATCGGCAAGGAAGGGCAAAACGCCCGGCTGGCTGCCAAACTAACCGGCTGGAAGATTGACATCAAGTCCCAGAGCCAGTTTGACGAACTGATGGAGCAGCAGCAGTACATGGACCAGGCCGCCCTGGACGAAATGCTCTATGACCAGATGGGTTACGAGCAGCCAGGGGATTTTGAGGTCTGAGGGGCAGGCAGCTGATGGCAAAGAAAATTCCCATGCGCATGTGTGTGGGCTGCCGGGAGATGAAAGAAAAGCAGCAGCTGCTCAGGGTGGTGCGCACGCCGGAGGACGAGATCTTGATTGACTTCACCGGGAAGAAATCCGGCCGGGGTGCCTATGTGTGCCAGGAGGAATCCTGCCTGATGCGGGCCATCAAACAGCGCCAGCTGGACAGGGCCCTGGAGCGCAGCATCTCACCGGAAATTACCGAGCAGCTCAAACGCCAGATTGCGTATTCCAGGCCAAAGGACGTATGATGATGGAAGACAAGCTGCGCGGCATGCTGGGCATCGCCTACAGGGCGGGCCACCTGGTTCCCGGTGCCGAAATGGGCTTGAAACTCATCCGGGAAGGCAAGGCAGGCCTGGCAATTCTGGACAGTGACGCAGGCGCCAACACCCAGAAAAAAATCCGGGATGCTTGCAATCACTACCAGATTCAGGTTATCCTTATAAGTGCGGGAATTTTGGGCGATGCCTGCGGGCGGCCCGGAATGGCTGCTGCGGCGATGAAGCCCGGCGGGCTCGCAGACCAGCTGATTGCAATGTCAGCACGAGAAAACCCACGCATTTGAAGTCAAGTGCAATGATTTTTGGAGGACAAGGGCTTCATGTCAAAAGTCGGTCTCAAGGACACCATCAAGGACCTCAATCAAAAAGCAGGCGTCATCCTCTCTGAGACGGAGCGGGTGAAACGCAATGCTGATATTATGCTGCAGATGCTCAAGCAGCAGGAATCCGTATTTCTCCGCCAGGAGGAAGAGGAGCGGCTGCGCATCAAGCACGAGCAGCACCAGCAGATGCTGCAGGCGCAGACCAAGGCCTGGACCATGCCGGATGAGGATGAACAGGCCATTTTGGATGCCGCTGCCCAGCAGATGAAGGCTGAGGTCGCAGGTGATACGGAGAAAAAGGCAGAGCCCGAGGCAGCGCCTGAAGCCGCCCCGGCGGCCGAAGCCCCGGCTGCTGCTAAAGCGCAGCCTGTTGAAGCGGCTGAACAAGAGGCCCCTCAGAAAGTTGCAGAGGAAATCCCCGCTGCAATGGCAAAGCCGGAAGCAGTGGAAGCGGTCAAGGAAGATGAAGCGAAACCTGCGCCTGCCGATGAAGCGCCGGCCATCCAGGGTCATTTCTCCCGCGGCCCGGCGGTTGCCCCGCCTGCCGACCGGCTAGACGACAGGCGTCCTGCAGGCCGTGTCCAACAGTATGGCCGCCCGGCACCCGGTGCCCAGCAGTATGGCCGTCCGGCCCCTGGCGCCCAGCAGTATGGCCGTCCGGCCCCCGGTGCCCAGCAGTATGGCCGCCCAGCGCCCGGTGCTCAGCAATACGGCCGTCCGGCCCCCGGCGCCCAGCAATATGGCCGTCCGGCCCCTGGCGCCCAGCAGGGAGGCCGCCCTGCGCCTGCAGGCGGGTTCCGTCCCGGCGGCGGCAGGCCGCCCCAGCGCCCGGCAGCGCCGGATGAGCTGATGATGCCGGTTGAAAAAGACCGCGTCAGCAATTATGACCCCAACAAGAAAAACTACACCCGCAGGCCTGATCCCGAGCATGTGAGCCGCCAGCGCAAGCAAAGCGCCCGCAAGTCCCAGACCCAGTTCCGCATGGACGATGATGTGGTCCGGGGCGGCCGCAGGGCCCGCAGCAAGAAGCCCTCTGCCCAGCAGATGATGGCCCCCATCAAGATCGAAACCGCCGTGATGACCCAGGAGTCCATCACCGTCAAGGACCTGACCGAGCGCATCGGCAAGCCGGCCGGGGAAATCCTGAAAAAACTGCTGCTTCTGGGCAATATTGCCACCATCAACAGCGAGCTGGACTACGACACCGCCTCCCTGGTGGCTGCAGAGTTTGATGTGGAACTGGTGCTGAAACTGGAGCGCACCGCGGAAGACCAGATGATTGAAACCGCCGAAGTGGTGGACGCCGAGGAAGACCTCAAGCCTCGCCCGCCGGTTATCACCATCATGGGCCATGTTGACCACGGCAAAACCTCACTTCTGGACTATATCCGGGATGCCCATGTCCGCAGGGGCGAAGCCGGCGGCATCACCCAGCACATCGGCGCTTACACCGTGGACAGGGACGGTCAGATGATCACCTTCCTGGACACCCCCGGCCATGAGGCCTTCACGGCCATGCGTGCAAGGGGTGCGCAGTCCACCGACATCGCAGTGCTGGTGGTGGCAGCGGATGACGGCGTCATGCCCCAGACCGTGGAGGCCATCAACCATGCCAAGGCTGCAGGCGTGCCGGTGATTGTTGCCATCAACAAAATGGACAAGCCGGAGGCCAACCCGGACCGCATCAAGCAGGACCTGACCGCCCACAACATGGTGAGCGAGGAATGGGGCGGCGACACCATCATGGTGCCCGTCTCCGCCAAGACCGGTGAGGGCGTGGACACCCTGCTGGAGATGATCCTTCTGCAGGCCGAGGTGCTGCAGCTGCGCGCCAACCCCGACAGGCTGGCCCGCGGCATCATCATCGAAGCCAAACTGGACAAAACCCGGGGTTCCCTGGCCACGGTGCTGCTGAAAAACGGCACCCTGCGGGTGGGGGACAACATCATCGCCGGCATGGCTACAGGCCGTGTGCGCGCCTTGCTCAACGACAAGGGTGAAAGTGTCCGGGAAGCCGGGCCCTCCATGCCGGTTGAAATCTCCGGGTTTGATTCCGTCCCGGCCGCTGGCGACGAAATGATCGCGGTGGAGGATGACAAACTGGTCCGCCAGGTGGCCAAGGAGCGGGAAGACCGGCTGAAGGAGCAGCGCATTGCCGCCTCCAGCGCCGTCACCCTGGACAATTTGTTCCAGAACATCAAGGAAGGGGAGCAGCTCACCCTCAACGTGCTGATCAAGGCCGACGTGCAGGGCTCTGCAGAAGCCGTGCGCCAGTCCCTGGAGAAGCTCAACAACGAGCACGTCAAAATCAACGTGCTGCACTCCGGCGTGGGCGCCATCACCAAGGACGACGTGAACCTGGCCGCCACGGCAGACGCCACCATCATCGGCTTCAACATCCGCCCGGACAACAATGCACGAGACGTGGCCGCCAAGGAAAACATCGACATCCGCCTTTACCGGGTCATTTACCAGGCCATTGAAGACATCGAGAAGGCCATGAAGGGCATGCTGTCTCCGGAGTTCAAGGAAGTCATCCTGGGGCATGCCGAGGTGCGCAACGTCTTCAAGGTCACCGGGGCCGGCACCATTGCCGGCTGCTATGTCACCGACGGCAAGATGCAGCGCAACCAGCCGGTGCGCCTGCTCCGTGACAACGTGGTTATTTTTGAAGGCAAGCTCTCCTCCCTGCGCCGCTTCAAGGACGACGTGCGGGAAGTGGCCAGCGGCTATGAGTGCGGCATCGGCCTGGAGAACTACAACGACATCAAAATGAAGGACATCATCGAGTGCTTCATGATGGAAGAGATTGAGCGGTAAGGAGCGATTGTGGCACAGTACAGACAAAACCGCATCGCGGAGGAAATCAAAAAGAACCTGGACCAGATCATCCGGGAACAGCTGCGTGATCCCCGGGTGGCCGGCACCTTCAGCATCACCCGGGTGGAGCCCACCAAGGATTTACGCTATGCAAAGGTATATGTGAGCGTCCTGGAGGAAGACCGGCTGGAGGAGATGATCAAGGCTTTGAAGGGCGCAGCAGGCCTGCTGCGCAGGGAGCTGGGCCACGCCCTCAGCGTGCGCTATGTCCCGGAGCTGAGTTTCATCCCGGACCGGAACATCGCCTATGGCCTGCACATCGCAGGCGTGCTCAAACAAGTGCTGGGGGAAGAAGCCCATGACAGACCGGAAGAAGACCGTTGATGTAAACGGGGTTATCAACCTGATCAAGAGCGCACAGCGAATCCTCCTGTGCGCTCATTTGCAGCCAGACGGGGACGCCATCGGCTCCCTGCTGGCCATGCAGACCCTTGTGAAACGCCTGGGGAAGGAAGCCACTGCCATCTGCCATGACCCGGTACCGGACAACCTGCATGTGCTGGAAGGCTTCGAAGAGGTGCGCAGGCCCGCTGACGTGGCCGGTCAAGACTTTGATTTGTTTATTTCCCTGGATTGTTCAGACCAGGACCGGCTTGGGGATGCGGCCCCCCTGTTTGACCGGGTACCCAGCACCCTGGTGATTGACCACCATGCCTCCAACACCTGTTTTGGCATGTACAACTATGTGGATACCCAGGTGGCGGCAACCGGCAACCTGGTGTTCCGCCTGTATGAAGCTGCCCAGGTGGTCTTTGACCCCCGTGTGGCTTCCTGGCTGTATGCCGCACTGTCCTCAGACACTGGCAACTTCAGTTTTGGTCAGATGGATGCAGAGTTTTTTCAGCAGATGAGCACGCTGATGCAGGCCGGCCTGGACATCGTCCACTACGCCAGGCTGCTCCACCTGATGAAGGAAAAGGTCTTCTACAAATTGCTGGGCCGCGCTTTGTCCTCCCTGAGTTTTTTCTGTGACGGGAAGGCCAGTTGTATGCGCCTGACACAGCAGGATTTTTTAGCGGCAGGAACCACCTCGGAGCACACGGAAGGCCTGGTGAACTATGCCCTGAACATCCCGGGGGTGCAGATGTGCTTCATCGCCTCTGAAACCGAGGACCGCCAGGTCAAGTTCAGCCTGCGGGCCATCAAGCCCAACGATGTGTCGGCGATTGCGTCGGAGTTTGGCGGCGGCGGGCATGTGCTGGCAGCCGGCTGCAACATGAACCTGCCCTTTGAGGAAGCCGTCGCCAGGATGCAGGAACGGATGCAGCAGGCGCTATGTCCTTAAGCGGTGTCATCAATTTCTATAAACCTCCGGGGATGAGTTCCGCCCAGGCGGTTGCTTTTGTAAAGCGCCTGACCAAGGCCAAGACCGGCCATGCCGGCACCCTGGATCCCGAGGCAGCCGGGGTGCTGCCCATTTTGATTGGCAGGGCCACCCGCATCAATGACTATCTGATGGACCTGCCCAAGGTGTATTTGGCTGAAGTAGCTTTTGGCGCATCCACTGACACCCAGGACGCCCAGGGCAGGTTGATTGCAACCGGGGGACAGATTCCAAACCTGGAAGCGTTAAAGAATGCCGCCCAGGCCTT
>DAITOE010000058.1:0-9569 GCA_036834245.1 Clostridia bacterium
GCATCCCGGCCTGGAATGAAGAAACCTTAAAAGCGCTCCATCACTTTGGTGCCAGTGCGGTGGTGCTGTCCAGGGAGCTGACTGAACAGGAGATGCTGTCCTTGCCAGGGGACATCCTGGAGCTGGTGGTGCCGGTATACGGCAACGCCCAGGTGATGCAGCTGAACCATTGCCCGGAGCGGCTGCACCGCGGCCTGTCCGGAAACCGCGCCGGCTGCCGTTTCTGTGAGCGGGGCGAAGGCGTCTTGGGCCAGTTCCTGGAAGACCGGCTGGGCTGCCGCTTTCCCCTGTCCCCCACCCATTTTGACCACGCCTGCCTGGTCACCATGTACGACCACAAGCGGCTGCACCTCATGGAGAAGGCACCGCAGGGCATGAGCTGGCTGATGGATTTGCGGCTGGAAAGCCAGGAGGATGCCCTCCTGATCGCCTCGTATTACGCCAGCTTGCTGCGCGGCAGCAGGGCTGATACCAACAAAGCTTACGAGCCCGGGCGTTATTTCCTGGGCGTTGAATAATCCCGGAGGCACAGATGAACGAACGCGCCTTGCGTACCCTGGAATACAACAAAATCATCGACATGCTATGCGACCTGGCCCTGACGGAACCAGGCCAGGCCCGTTGCGCTGCCCTAAAGCCCTATGACCGCATGGAGCAGGTGGAGCGGGCCCAGCACGAAACAGAGGAAGCGCTGCTGGTGCTGCTGGGCAGGGGTGATTCCCCGTTGCAGCACTTCAAAAATGTCTCCCCTTCTTTGGGGATGGCTGC
This sequence comes from Clostridia bacterium, assembly GCA_036834245.1. Lineage (GTDB taxonomy): Bacteria > Bacillota > Clostridia > Christensenellales > Aristaeellaceae > UBA6115. The sequence goes on from DAITOE010000058.1 coordinate 769, forward strand.
AAAAGGCTCCACCCTCTCCCCCAGGGCCCTGCTGGATGTTGCAGAGCTGTTGCGGGCATCCTCCGCAGTGCGCAGTTCCCTGGCGGAGGACGAGGAAGGGCGCACGCCCCAGCTGTCCGCCCTGGCGGCCCGGCTGACCCCGCTGCGCCCCCTGGAACGGGCCATTTCAGATGCCCTCATCTCCGAGGAAGAGGTGGCGGACAACGCCAGCCCCCAGCTGATGGACATTAGGCGGCACATGCGCCAGTGCAACGAGCGCATCCGGGAACGGCTGCAATCCATCGCCCATGGCAGCAATTCCTCCAAATACCTGCAGGACAGCCTGATCACCATGCGCAACGGCCGCTATGTGCTGCCGGTGCGCCAGGAATACCGCAACATGGTGCCGGGCCTGGTCCACGACCAGTCCTCCACCGGGGCCACCCTGTTTATCGAGCCCATGGCCGTGGTAGAAGCGGGCAATGAGCTCAAAGAGCTACAAGCCAGGGAGCGCATCGAGATTGAGCGGATCCTGGCCGCCTTGTCCGCCCGGGTTGGCGAGCACCATGATGAAATTGACGAAAACCTGGACATCTTAATTGAATTGGACTTCCGCTTTGCCAAGGCCGCCCTGGCTAAGCGCATGCGGGCCATCCGCCCCGCGGTGAACAACCGGGGCTATATCAAGTTTGTGAAGGTGCGCCATCCCCTGATTCCGGACAACCAGGTGGTGCCCTGCGACCTGTGGCTGGGAGACAGCTTCACCACCCTGGTAATCACCGGGCCCAACACCGGCGGCAAGACCGTCACCTTAAAAACCGTGGGTTTAATCACCCTGATGGCCCTGGCCGGCCTCCATGTTCCGGGGCAGCTGGGCACCCAGGTGGCCATGTTTGAAAACGTCTATGCCGACATCGGGGATGAGCAGAGCATTGAGCAATCCCTGTCCACCTTCTCCTCCCACATGACCAATATCGTCTCCATCATCGAGGAAGCGACGGATGCGGACCTGGTGCTCTTTGATGAACTGGGCGCTGGCACCGACCCCACGGAGGGCGCCGCCTTGGCCCAGGCCATCCTGCAAAGGATGCTCAAAATGAAGATCCGATCCGTGGCCACCACCCATTACAGCGAATTGAAGGCCTTTGCCTTGGCAACGCCCGGTGCAGAGAACGCCAGCGTGGAGTTTGATGTCACCACCCTCTCCCCCACCTACCGGCTGTCCATTGGCGTGCCCGGAAAATCCAACGCCTTTGAAATTTCCAGGCGCCTGGGCCTGTCCAGCAGGCTCATTGAGGATGCCCAGCAGCTTTTGTCCCGGGAGACTTTGCTGTTTGAAGACGTCATCGCCAGCGCCCAGGACCAGCGCATGGCCGCCCAGCGGGAACGGGAGCAGGCCGAAGCCGCCCACCTGGAATCCTTGCGCCTGAAGGCAGAAGCCCAGGAGCTGCACCGGGAAATGGCAGCCCTGCGGGAAGGCGCCCGGGCAAAAGCCCGGGACGAGGCCAGGCGCATCATTGAAAAAGCCAAGCGGGAAAGCGCGGGCATCCTGGACGAGTTAAAAAGCCTGAAAGCTGCCGACCCCAATGCAGTCAACAAGCTGCGCAGGCGGATGCGGGATTTGCAGGGCGAGTTGACCGGCGGCATCGAATATGAGGACGGAACAGAAGAAATCAACCCGGACAGCATCACTGTGGGCATGGAGGTGCTGCTGGCCGTCAACAATTCACCTGCCACAGTCCTGAGCCTGCCGGACGCCAAGGGCGAGGTGCAGGTGCAGGCCGGCATCATCAAAATGCGGGTGCCGGTTTCCCAGCTAAAGCCTGCTCAAAGGCAGCAGTCCGCTCCCAAGACCGTTGTGCGCACAGCCACCCAGGCTGCCCAGCGCAGCGTCAAATCAGAGTGTGATGTCAGGGGCATGGCCCTGGACGAGGCCATCGCAGCCGTGGACCAGTACCTGGACGCGGCCACCCTGGCCGGCCTCCACGAGGTGTTTGTCATCCATGGCAAAGGCACCGGCACCCTCCGCGCCGGCCTCAGGGCCCACCTGAACAAGCACCCCTTCATCGCAGGGCAGCGGGCCGGCAAATACGGGGAGGGCGAGGCCGGGGTCACCGTGGTCACCTTAAAATAGCGCCCAGAATTCACGCATGCTTTACAAAGCCGCCTGTTGGAAGCAGGCTGCATCTGCTATGATGGATGTATCCAGAAGGAAATGAGAGTGAGACCATGAAAAAACCATTGATTTTCATTGTGGATGACGACCCGAACATCGCAAAGCTGATCCAGCTCTACCTGGAGCAGGAGGATTACGAGGTGCGCCACTTCCCCCGGGGGGATGAGACCCTGGTGGCCTTCCGCCAGGAGGAACCGGCGCTGGTGCTGCTGGACATCATGCTGCCCGGGATTGACGGCTGGGAACTGTGCCGGGAAATCCGGAAAATCAGCCAGGTGCCCATCATCATGCTGTCCGCCAAGGAGGAGACCTTTGACAAGGTGAAAAGCCTGGAACTGGGGGCGGACGATTACATCACCAAGCCCTTTGACCCGGGCGAGATGATTGCCCGCATCAAAGCCGTGCTGCGCAGGAGCGGCAGCGGCAGCGGCAGCGGCACGGATGATGCCCTGCGCTTTCCCGGGCTGTCTGTCAGCCTGACCAGCTATGAAGCCGTGTTTGACGGCCAGCCTGTGCAGATGCCCCCCAAGGAGCTGGAGCTGCTGCACTTCCTGGCCCTGCATCAAAACCAGGTGTTCACCAGGGAGCAGCTGCTGGAGAAGGTCTGGGGTTTTGATTATTTCGGCGACAGCCGCACGGTGGACGTCCACATCAAACGGCTGCGGGAAAAGCTGCCCGACAGCGAGCGCTTTGGCTGGACCATCCGCACCGTGTGGTCGGTGGGGTATAAATTTGAAATCAAATAAGGTGCAGATGGGCATGCTGCCCCGGCTGCTGATCATGTTCACCGCGGTAATCCTGCTGTCGGTGATGCTGATGCTCACCTTTTTTGCTTTGTCCACCCGGCAGGCCCAGGTGGACAGCCGTTTTACTGCCCTGAAGCAGCAGGCCTATGACATCGCCTACCTGGCCAGCACAAGCAGCGGGTCCAGGCTGGAAACCTTTTTCAACTACGGCTTCAGCGCCACCCGGCAGATGCTGGAGCGCAAGCTGCGGGCGGTGTATGAGGAATACAACGCCTACTGCCTGGTGGTGGAACGCAACGGCAATGTGACGGGGTATTATTCCGACGTCATCTCACAAAACCAAGAGCTATCCAGCCAGTGGGACCCCCAGGACGTCACCCGCACCCTCAACCGGGTGCTGCTGGGCGAGGAGGTCATCCTTCAGACCAAGGGCCAGGCCGGCCCCATGTTCACCGTGGCTGTGCCCTGGAAGCAGCAGGGCAAGGTGGTGGGAGCGGTGTATATCCAGACCGCGGCCCAGTCCATCCAGGCTTCCTATGCAGCCCTGTGGAAGCAGGCCGCCCTTGTGGCCCTGCTCACATTCATTGTGGCGGCCACCATCTCCAGCTTCTATACCAGAAGGCTGGTGCTGCCCCTTAAAAAAATGGCCGCCTCTGCCGGGCTCATGGCCAGGGGGCTGCCCGCCCCCCAGGTGGATGACACAGGGTTTGCGGAGCTCAATGAGCTGTCCAGCTCTTTCAACCACATGTCCCGGCAGATTCAGGACACGGAAAACACACGGCGCACCTTCATCGCCAACCTCTCCCACGAGCTGCGCTCCCCCATGACCAGCATCCAGGGCTTTGTACAGGGCATGCTGGACGAGACGGTGAAACCGGAAAACCGGCAGCAGATCCTTCAGATTGTGCTGGATGAAACCAAGCGCCTCAACCACCTGGTGTCCGGCCTGCTCAGCCTGTCCCGGGTGGAGGCGGTGGAAAGCGGTCTGGACAAAGAGGTGTTCAACATCTGTGAACTGATCAGGCTGGTGCTGATCACCCGGATTCAGCCGCTGGAAGAAAAAAACATCCAGGTGGTCACCCTGTTTGAGGAGGAGGATTTATATGCCCTGGCGGCACGGCCCCAGATTGAGCAGGTGCTCATCAACCTGCTGGACAATGCCATCCGCTTTACCCCGCTCAACGGGCAGATCAAATTCTCCGTTGAAACAGCGGGCAAAAAGACCCTGACGGTGACCGTCCGGGACAACGGCATGGGGGTTGCAAAAGAGGATGCGGAACACATCTTCGACCGTTTTTACAAAGCCGATCAATCCCATACCGTAGGCGAAGGCGTGGGCCTGGGCCTGGCCATCTGCAAAGCCATCATGGAGCGCCATGGACAAAGCATCCGGCTGCTGCCCCAGGATGAGGGCGCAGCCTTCCAGTTCACCCTGGAAAAGGCAGAGGACAATGGCAAACGATAATGTGATCCTGCGGGCCCATGCCAAGATCAACTGGGCCCTCAACGTGTGTTCCCGGCGGGCGGATGGCTACCACATCCTGGACATGCTGGTGCAGCGGATCGGTGTGCACGACCTGCTGCAGTTTTCGCCGGCAGACAGCCTCACAATGGCGGTTGAAGGCGGCCCGGAGGGCCTTTCATTGGAGGACAACCTGGTGATGCGGGCAGCCCGGGCGCTGAAGGAGGCCAGCGGTCATCCCGGCGGCGCCCGCATCAGGCTGCAAAAACACATCCCCGCAATGGCAGGCCTGGGAGGTGGCAGCGCAGATGCGGCCGCCGCTTTGATGGGGCTCAACAGGCTGTGGGGCTTGGGCCTTGGGGTTCAACAGCTGCAGGAAATCGGGCTTAGGCTGGGGGCTGACGTTCCCCTGTGCCTGTGCGACGGTCTGATGCGGGTGAAGGGCATTGGCGAGGACATTGTGCAGCTCCCCCATGCCCCGGTGTACCACCTCCTGATCCTCCAATCCGGAAACGGCCTGTCCACAAGGGAGGTCTTCCGCCGGCACGACCTGCAGCCGGATGTGGAGCCAGCTCAGCTGGACCTGGCCACCGACGCGCTGCGCCAACAGGATTTTGAAGGCATCCGGACCAACTGCAAAAACCAGCTGCAGCCCACGGCCGCTTCGATGCTTACGGACATCGGGGACGCTGCCGCGGCCCTTCAGGATTCCGGCGCTGCATTTGCCCAGATGACCGGCAGCGGCTCCGCAGTCTTTGGGGTGTTTGAAACGAAGGAAGCGGCGGCAGCAGCGCAGGCCCGGCTGAAAGACGCATGGCCTGTATGCATACAGACCACGACGCTCACAGATTAACAAAAAGCCCGGGGGCAAATGCCGCCGGGCTTTTTTGAAAAGATTATTTCCTGCTTTACAGCTTGCTCACCAGGGCGTCCACCACGTTTTGGAGGAAGGCCAGGGTGTCTTGTTTCAGTTTGCCGTCTTCGATCAGGTCCATGACGGAGCTGATGTAGGCTTCCGGCTGCTGAACCGGCACCATGTTCAGGAAGGCCAGCACCTGGCGCAGGTGGTGGTTGGCGCCAAAGCCGCCGATGGCGCCCGGGGACACGCTGATGATGGCGAAGGGCTTGCCGTTCCATTTGCTCTCGCCATAGGGCCTGGAGGCGATGTCCAGGGCGTTTTTCATGGCAGGGGTATAGGAACGGTTATATTCAGGCGTCGCAAAGACAAAGCCGTCCAGGCCTTCAATCTGCTTGCGGAAGGCGGTATGGGCTTCCGGCGAGGTGGCCGGGTCTTCAAAATCCTGATTGAAGAAGGGCAGGTGGCCGATCTCCACAAATTCAACAGAGACATTGTCTGGAAACAACTTCGCAACTTCCTTCGCCACCAGGCGGGTGAAGGAGTCCTTGCGTAAAGAACCAACGAGAATACCGATTTTCTTGGACATGGGTACAATTCCTTTCCTTTGTTCGCCTTCATATGAAGGGCTGTTCATATCATACCCATGCGTACGGTTTTATAACACCGCCTCAGCGGCCTTGATCTTTGTTGAGCATCTCCTGCAGGGACATCAGGTGGGTCAACAGCAGGGTGCGCAGCTCCAGGGTGTTGCCGGTGGCGGTCTGGACTGCCACCTCATAGCGCTCCAGCACGCTGTACAGCGCAGTGACCGCCTCCTGGGGAATGAGCCGGCCGGCCTCCCCCTTGACTGCGATGCTGATGCTGTTGAGCTGCTCCATGGCATAGATGTGCTGGCGGACCAGGCTTAGTTTGATGGCGGAATTGGACTGCACCCCGCCGGTGAGGCGGCTGACATGGCCGATGGCGTCCACCAGGTTGCTGTTGATTTTGCTTTGAAACTGGGCATTCGCCTTGTTCTGGTAGACCGCGGTACTCACATACAGATAGGCAAACACGCCGGTGGCCAGGATGAACAGCACCAGGGCCAGGGCGATGAGGCGCTGTTGGGTTTTCGTGCCATAGGACTGGAAACTGGGCTTCTGCTGGAATCGGTAGTAGTTCATGGTTCCTCTTTCCTTTGCGATGTCCATATTTTACCATGGAAGCAAAAAGAGGACAAGAACAGGTGTTTTCACAGTTTGTTCACCATCCCAAAGCGGCTGCATGGTATACTTTTTTTACATTTGTGGAGGGTTTGCTTTGATTGTAGCGGAAAACATCACCAGGTTGTATGGCAGGTTTGAAGCGGTGTCGGATGTTAGCTTCACTGCTGCTGCAGGTGAAATTGTGGGCCTCCTGGGGCAAAACGGCGCCGGGAAAAGCACCATCATGAACATGCTGGCCGGCAGCCTGACCCCCACATCCGGCAGGGTGTACATCAACCGCAAGGATGCGGCCCGGCACCCGCTGTCTGTCAAACATGAGGTGGGCTTCCTGCCGGAGGTTCCGCCCTTGTACCCAGAGCTGACAGTACGTGAATACCTGCGCTTCTGCTGCCGGATTAAAGCGGTGCACCCCCGGGACGAGCAGCGGCACATCGATGAAATCATGGAGTTGACGGGCATTCAGGAGGTTTCCCGCCAGGTGATTGCCAGCCTGTCCAAGGGGTACCGCCAGCGGGTCGGGCTGGCCCAGGCCCTGTGCGGCAATCCGGAAATCCTGCTGCTGGACGAGCCCACCGCCGGCTTTGACCCCAAGCAGGCGGTGGATTTCCGCAAGCTGATCAGGAAGCTGGCCCGGAACAAGACCATCCTGTTTTCGTCCCATCTGCTCAGCGAGGTGCAGGAAATCTGCGACCGGGTGCTGATTGTCCACCACGGCAAGCTGATGCTGGACCACCCCATGAAGCAGGACAGCGGCTGCACCTCCTACCGCCTGGCGGTGGCGGGGGCGCCGGGCCGCGTGCTGCCGCCCCTGCGGCAGCTGGCCAGCGTGCAGCGGGTGAAGCAGGTGGGCGAATCATCCCCGGGCATCACCCGGGTGACGGTTCAAACCGTGCAGGACAGCGCCTTTACCAGCCAGCTGTTCACCCTCCTGTCCGGCCTCAACACCCCCATCCTTGAACTGACGCCCATGCAGGACAACCTGGAGGCCCTGTTTTTGAAGGTAACCGCGCAATCGGGGGCTGGCATCCCATGAGAGCCATCTATCATAAGGAAATCAAATCCTATTTTTTCACCTTCACCGGCTGGCTGTTCATCACGGTGTACCTGGCCATTGCCAGCCTGATATTTTATTTGAACAACGTGGTGCAGCGCAGCGGCGACTTCACCGCCTTTTTGAGCATGATGGGCTATGTGTGGATGCTCCTCACCCCTGTGCTGGTGATGCGCCTGTTTGCAGGGGAACACCGCCAGCACACGGAGGTGCTGCTGCGCAGCGCCCCTTTGCCGGTGACCGCCATTGTTGCCGGGAAATATCTTGCTGCGGTGAGCGTGCTGCTGATTGCCGTTTTCCTCAGCTTCGTATACCCGCTATTGGTGGCGGCCTACGGCAGGCTTTATCTGCCGGAGGTGCTCACCGGCTACATCGGCTTCTTTTTACAGGGCTGCGCCTTCATCGCTCTGGATGTCATGGTGACCAGCAACCTGAAAAGCCAGGTGGCTGCCGCCGCCCTGGCCTTCGGGGTCAACCTTATTGTGTGGCTCGCCAGCCTGCTCTCCGGCAGCGCTAATGTGCCCGCCCTTTTGTCCAGGCCCGTTGCCTTCTTCAGCCTCTATGACCGCTTTGTGCCCTTCCTAAACGCCCAGTTCAGCCCGGCCAACGCCCTGTACTATCTGCTGTTTGTTTTCAGTATGCTCACCCTTGCCACCTTCATTATCACAACCGCAAGGAACCGGCGCACATGAAGACGATGAAACACAGGCGATTCCGGCGCTTCCTCCCCCTGATCATCACCCTGGGGATTTTGCTGCTGTCCGCAATCGGGGTCTTGGGCATGGATGAGCTGGAGCGCAAGCGCGCCCTGCGGCTGGACTTCTCCTTCAACAGCGTCACCACCCAGAGCGAGCAGACCATCAAGACGGTGCAAAACCTGCGGCACCCGGTCCACGCCTATGCCCTGTTCAGCCCGGGGATGGAGGACCAGGCGCTCCTGGGCATCCTGGGCCGCCTGTCGGCCCTCTCCCCCAAGTTCACCTACACTGTCACCAGCCTGGTGCAGGACCCCATGCTGGTGAACACCCTGTCCAGCAAGCTGTCGGATGACCAGGTCACCGCTGACTCCCTGGTGCTGGTCTGTGAAGCCACCGGCCGTGCGCGGGTCTTGAACATGTACAACTACTTAGCCCAGGAGTTTGACCCGAACCAGCAAAGCTATGTCCTGGCCGGCATCTCCTATGAGAAAAGCATCGCGGAAGCCCTGCTGTACATCACCCTGGACCAGGTGCCCCGGATCAGGTTGCTGACGGGCCACGGGGAGATCGGTGAAAACGACACCGCCTACATGGAATCCCTCTTAAAGGGGCATCAGTTCGAGGT
>DAITOE010000059.1:0-3551 GCA_036834245.1 Clostridia bacterium
GCTGTATTTGGCATCGTTGAGCCAGCTCAGGGCGAACTGGTAGTAGCCAAAGCCCCAGCCATAGGTGATGAAGGGGGTGCTGTCGGGGTATTTGTCCTTCATGGCCTGCATGGCCGCCACCAGCTCGTCATAGGTTTCGGGCACATGAAGGCCCAGCTCCGCCAGCTTGGTCTTGTTCACAAACCAGCTTTCCTGCAGGGTGTCCGTGGGCTCGATGTCCGTCAGGGCGTAGTAGCTGCCGTCATCCGCCTCCAGGTATTTCAGCTGGGGATAGTCCTTGCGGTACTGGGTCAGGTTGGGCATCTGGTCCTGATACTTGTTCAGGTCCAGAAAGAGGCCCATGTTGCCGTAATCGCGCATCACGCCGAAGGAATCCCGGAGCCAGACGATGTCGGGCAGGTCGCCGGTGTTGAGGAAGATCTTGATTTTTTCGTCAAAATCACTCCAGGGGCCGGTGGACCAGTTGATTTCGATGTTGCCGATTTTCTCCTTGTAGGCTTTGTACACGGGGGACTCGCGGTTTTCCGTGATGCCCAGGTCTGCGGTGTAGCCCTGGAACACGATGGGGTCGCCGGTGTAGGGCAGCAGGGATTCTGCCCCCGCCGCCAGGGCGGGCAGCACCAGGGCGAGGCAGAGGACCAGACATAGCAGGGTTTTTTTTCATGGGAACCTCCTTTTTGATGGGAATATCTTCACAGCATCCGCTGTGGCGTATACAGGTTCAGGTCAGGCTTTGATGGAACCCACCATCACCCCCTGGGCAAAATACTTCTGCAGGAAGGGGTAGATGCACAGGATGGGCACAATGGTGATGACGGTGGCGGCAGCCTTGGTGGTGCGGGTGCTGATCTGGGTGAAATTGCGCAGCAGTTCTGCGGTGGTGGGGTCCTTGTAGTCCATCAGCACCAGCAGCCGCCGCAGCAGCAGTTGGATGGGGTAGCGGGTGTCGTCCCGCAGGTAGAGGAAGGCGGTCAGGTAGTCGTTCCAGTAGCCCACCACGGAAAACAGGGTGAAGGTGGCCAGCAGCGCCTTGGACAGGGGCACCACAATCACCATCAGCACCCGGAAATGCCCTGCGCCGTCCAGATAGGCCGATTCCTTCAGGGAGTCCGGGATGCTCATGAAGAAGGTCTTGAAGATGATGACGTTGTAGGCGGAGATGGCGCCGGGGAGCACCATCACCCAGAAGGTGTTGATCATGCCCAGTTTCAGGATGGTGAGGTAATAGGGCATGAGGCCGCCGCCGAAGAACATGGTGATGGTAAGCGCCACTGACAGGAAGGACCGGCCCTGAAAACTCTTGAAGGACAGGGGATAGGCCATCAGGCAGGTGCACACCAGCATGATCAGGGTGCCCACCGCGGCATAGGCGATGGTGTTGAAATAATATAGGCCAATCCGGGCATCCCCCAGCAGGGCCCGGTAGGACTGCAGGGAGAAGCCTTTGGGCCACAGGTAGACGGGGGAGGACAAGAGCACCTTGCTGTCGGACACCGACATGGCCAGGGTGGACAGGAGGGGATAGAGGAAGAGGGCGGACATCAGGCTTAGGATGACCACCAGGAAGATGTCAAAGCCTGTCACTTTCTTTTGGACCATAGTTCTCCTCCTTCCTTTAAAACAGCGAAGTCTCGCCCACCCGGCGGCTGACCCAGTTGGCGCTCACTAGGAAGAACAGGGAGATGATGTTGAGCAGGAGGCCCACGGCCGAGGCATAGCTGAAGCTGGAGCCCTCAATCCCTGCCCGGTAGACATAGGTGCTCACCACGTCGGCGGTGGAATAGACCCTGGAGTTGTACAGCAGCAGAATCTTCTGGAAATCGTTGCCCAGGATGCCGCCCACCGCCAGGATGAAGAGGATGGTGATGGTGGGGGCGATGGAGGGCAGGGTGATGTAGCGGATCTGCTGCATCCTGCCCGCACCGTCGATGACGGCGGCTTCGTACATCTCCGGGTTGATGCCGGCCATGGCCGCCAGGTAGATGATGGAGCTGAAGCCGATGCCCTGCCAGATGCCGGAGCTGATGTACAGGGTGCGGAACCAGCCCGGGCTGGTGAGGAAGCTGATGGATTTGCCCCCCATGGCGGTGATGGCGGCATTGATGGGCCCGTCGGTGGCAGACACCAAATCCCGCACCATGCCCACCACAATGACCACCGACAGGAAATAGGGCATATAGGAAATGGTCTGCACCACCCGCTTGAAGCGGGGATAGCGCAGTTCATTCAGGGCCAGGGCCAGCAGGATGGGGGCCGGAAAGCCAAACAGCAGGGAATAAAAGCCTAAGAGGAAGGTGTTCCGGATCACCCGGAAGGCAAAGGGATCCCGGAAGAAGGCTTCAAAATGCTTCAGCCCCACAAAGGGGCTGCCGAAATAGCCCAGCTTGGGCACAAAGTCCTGGAAGGACACGATGATGCCCTACATGGGCAGGTATTTGAAGAGAATCAGGTTCACGATGCCGGGTATCAGCATCACATACAGCGCGATGTTCATCCTGAAGTATTTCCGGAAGGGCATCATGCTCTTGGCACCACGCCTGCTGCTTTGCAAAATGTCCTGACGGTTCACAAGCTCCTGCATCCTGCTGCCTCCCTTCTGGACGCCTGGCCGTTTTGTCCGGTGTGTATGGCTGGTTCCCTGGCCGCCCCGCGGCCCCTCATGTACAAAAACTACCCATTCTGTCACAAAATGTAAATCATGCTCTTGCCTGAAAATATCGGATATTCTATATTCCGGACAAATTTGAACCCGGAAATACAGGAATTTTGACCGGGTCCTTCCCTTGATTGCACTGGTGGATTCTGTGATATACTGCAACCAGGTTTAGAAATTTCTGCTTCTTGGCTGCTGTGAGGTGATAAAGGGCCATGGTAAAACAGAAAACACGGGTATCCAGCGAGATGCGCCGCATCATCACCCCGCTTTTGATCATGGCTGCCCTGGTGCTGGCCCTGAACCTGGGCATGTCCCACCGCCTCAGGACCGAGGTGGTCCATTTGTATGAGGAGCAGCAGGAGCGCTCGCTGCGCCAGTCTGCCCAGGCCATCGACAGCTTCCTGTCGGAAATCCACGGCTTTTGCCTGGGGCTCCAGGTCAGCCCCAGCGTGATGCTGCTGCAGGACAAGCCCAACCTGAACCTCCAGGAGGAGGAGGTTACCGTGCGGGAAATTACCCGCCGCTTCAACCTGCTGCGCAACCGCCACCCCCTGGTAGGGGAGCTTTTTCTCTACCTCTACGGCTCCCAGTACCTGCTGTTGCCGGAGGGCTATCTCAAGCCCGCCACCTACCTCAACAACCGCCATCCCGGCAGCGAGGAGGCTTTCTTAAGCCAGCTGGCAAGCCCCCGGCAATTCGGCTTTTTCACCCTGGCGTTCCCGGGGGAGGATGGCGGCACCACCAGCGTCCTGTACCTGGGCCAAACCTTGAAGGATCAGGCCCGGGCCACTGGCATCGTGGCCATCAGCATCAACCAGCAGCTGCTGATTGAGCAATTCCAGGCCAACAGCCCCGATCCGGCCACCCGCTTTGTCATCGTCCAGGATGGCGTCCC
>DAITOE010000059.1:3651-8007 GCA_036834245.1 Clostridia bacterium
TTTATGCTGCTGCGCAGGCTGTACCGGCCCATCGGGCAGCTAAGCCGCCTGGCCCGCTCCCTGGTTGCCCAGCCGGAAGGGCGGCTGCGGGACAGCCAGCTCATCCAGTACGCCCTTGAAACCATCTGGCGCAACAAGGCCGCCCTGGAAACCAGCCTCTCCGGCAGCGCGCCCTATGCACGGGAGGCACTGCTGTACCGCCTCCTCCTCAACGATGTGGTGGAAGAACCCCTGCTGATGCAGGCCTTTCCGGAGGAGGAAGGCTCCCATGAGACGGCCTGCCGGGTCTTTGTGCTCCACATGGCGTTTTCGGCGGAGGACAGCGAGCATTATTTTGAGCAGTACGAGCGGGACCTGATCGCCCGCCTCCGCCAGGCTGCCCAGCCCTACCTGGTGGGCCTGGTGAAAACCGGGGTGGAGGAACTGACCCTGATTTGCCGGCAGGCAGCGGGCCAGGATGCGGGCCTGACAGAGCGGCTGACCGCCGTGGTGCAGGAGCAGCGGCGGCTGCACCCTGATTCCTACTATGTGATGACCATCGGCAGCCAGGTGGCAGCCTTATCCGCCATCGGCGCCTCCTACCGGGATGCGGTGAACCTGTTCAAGCACCGCAGGATGTCCGATGAGGGCTGCCTCCTGCACCAGGGCAGCGGGGACATCTCCCTGCGCAACTACCAGTTAAGCCCCGGGGATGTGCGCACGCTGTCGGAATCCGCCAGCCAGGAGGAGGTGCTGGCCCTCTTGAAGGAGATCCTGGCCCGCAACATGTCCCTGGGGGTCAGCGCCGGGGTGTTCGTCCAGCTGTGCAGCCACATCAACGGCATTCTGCAGCGGCGCATGGCCCGGGTGAAGGAATCCGGTCCGGAAGCCCTGCTGGCCATCGACGCCTTCAACACCCGCTACCGGGGCAGCCAGCTGGAGGAAATCCTGAAATCCAACGCCGTCTTGCTGTTTGAGGCCTTAAAGAACGTGGTAGAGGAAGATCAGGGCTCGGAAACCGCGCCAAAGGGCCCGGAGGAAAGCCGGCAGGAAGCATCCCCGGAGCCCACCTTGGCAGACCGGCTCACCGCCTATGTGGATGAGCATTTCAACCAGAACATCAACCTGAGCACCGTGGCAGACCACTTTGGCTACACCCCGGCCTATCTGTCCCGCTATTTCAAGCAAAGCCGGGGCATCAACTTCACGGACTATTTAAACAGCCGCAAGGTGGAATATGCCTGCCGGCTGCTGTCCAGCCGGGACGCCGTGGTGAAGGACGTGGCGGCGCAGGCCGGCTTCAACTCCGACAGCCAGTTCATCGCCACCTTTGTCCAGTACACCGGGGTCACCCCGGGGGTGTACAAGCGCCAGCACAAACAGCTGGGCCTGGCGGCCCAGAAAAAGATGGATTGAGGGGAAGCACCCTTTGCAAAAACACGTTACCAAGGAGGAAACGATGCTGGAATACGGACTGGCCCGGCCGGAGGAGGAGCAGGCGCTGCTGGATTTTGGGAACTATGTCTTCAGCATGAGCCACGAACCCACGGATTTCCGGGTGCTGCAGCCCCGGATCTACGGCCGCCCCGGCTTTTCCAAGATTACCCAGGTGGCCCGGGAGGAGGGGCGCATCCTGGGGATGGTCAGCGCCATCACCGGCAGCCTGATGGCAGGCGGGGAAAGCCTGCGGTATGGCTACGTGGGCACCGTGGCAGCCCACCCCTACCACCGGGGCCGGGGCATCATGAAGCGCCTGATGGCAGACACCCTGAACAGCCTCAGGCAACAGGGCTGCGATGTGGCGGTCCTGGGTGGCCAGCGCCAGCGCTACCAGCACTTCGGCTTTGAGGACGCCGGCGGCAAGCTCGCGCTGTACCTCAGCCAGGGCAGCATGGTCCATGTGTTGGGGCCGGGGAAAAGGGACAGGTTCCGCTTTTTGCCCCTGGAGGAAAACAGCGGGGAGGACCTCCAGCGGCTGCACCGCCTGCACCAGTCCCAGACCCTGGTCTGTTCCCGCCCCCTTTCCGACTTTCCCCTCATCCTGCGCACCTGGGGCGGCTCCGCCTACCGGATCTATGAGGGGGACAGCCTGGCGGGCTATTGCTATGTGCTGGGCGGCGATGTGAAGGAGTTTTCCCTCTTTGACAGGGAACTGGCGCCGGAGGTCTTCCAGGCCCTGCTAAACACCTTGCAACGCACCGGGATGCAGGTCACCCTGCGCCCCTTTGAATTGGCGGACCACGCCCGGCTGTTTGCCTGCGCGGACAGCTGGGAGATATCCCCGGCCCTGATGGTGTCCGTCTTCAACTGGCAGGCCTTTTTGCAGACCCTGCTGCGCTTCAAGGCCTCCCTGCAGCCCCTGGCTGCCGGCCAGCGGGTGCTGGACATCGCAGGGGCAGGGGCCTATGAAATCACCGTCACCGACAAGATTGTCAGCGTCCGGGAGACCGGGCTGGAGGCGGACATGGCCTTGGATCCCCTGGCCGCCCTGCGGCTCACGACCCTGCCCCTGTCCCAGCCCCTCTATCCCCAGCACCCCTTCTTCAACTGGTTTCCCCTGCCCTTTGACATCCCTTCGGCGGACGCCTTCTGACAGCGAACCCATGCCGATTCCAACAGTCTGGACAGTTTTCAACAACCTGTCTTAAAAACGTCAAATTGTAGAAACGGGGGATGAAATCGTCCCCCGCTTTTTTTATAATGGTCCTGAACCCATGAAAACGGGGGAGGCATATGAAGCGATTTTCCGATGCAGTCATCCGCCACCGGGTGCTGATTCTCCTTGTGACCCTGCTGCTGTGCGCCGCCAGCGTGCTGGCCATGCAGGGGGTCACGGTCAACTACAACCTGAGTGAATACCTGCCCAGGGAGGCCCCCAGCGTGCAGGCGCTGGATGCTGTGTCCATGGAGGTGCCCAACCTGCAGCTGTACCTGCCGGGGATAAGTGTGCAGGACGCCCTGAAGGAAAAGGCGGCCCTCAAGGAGCAGCCCGGCCTGCTGAACGTGTTGTGGCTGGACGATGTGGCAGACCTCCGGGACACGCCCCTGGACATCCTGGACCAGGAGCAGGTGGCCCAGTATTACAATGAGGGCCCCCTCTTCCAGATCACCGTGGCAGAACAGGACCAGGCGGACACCGTCCAGCGCCTGCGGCAGATGTATCAGGAGGGCCTCTTCATGGGCCCGGCGGCAGACAACGAGCAGGTCACCAACGTGTCCATGAGCCAGGTGGCCTCCATCATGTACTATGTGGTGCCCCTGTGCCTGATCATCCTGATCCTGGCCACCCGGCATTATCTGGAGCCTTTGCTGTTTGCCCTGGTCATAGGCATCGCCATTCTCCTAAACGAGGGCAGCAACTATGTCCTGGGCAGCGTGTCCTTCATCACCAGGGCCTGCTCCGCCATCCTGCAGCTGGCGGTGTCCATTGATTACGCGGTGTTTTTGCTGCACCGCTTCAGCGATTTCCGGGACGAGGGCATGGAGCCGGTGGCCGCCATGAAACAGGCCATGCGGGCCTCTGCCAGCGCCATCACCGCCAGCGCCATGACCACCATCTTCGGCTTCCTGGCCCTGCTGCTGATGCATTTTGAACTGGGCAGGGACATGGGCATCGTCCTGGCCAAGGGGGTGCTCCTCAGCTGCCTGTCGGTGATGATTATCCTGCCGGTTTTAGCGGTGATGATGGTGAAGTGGATCGACAAAACCCGCCACCGCAGCTTCACCCCCGGCTTCACCGGCTTTGGCCGGCTGGTGATGCGCAGGGGCGCGCCCCTGGCCGTTGTGCTGCTGCTTTTGTTGCCCCTGGCCTTTGTGCTGCAGCAGAAAAACACCTTCATCTACGGCAGCGCCGGCATGCACAGCCCGGATTCTCCCATCCGCCAGGAGGCGGACCGCATCAAGGAGCGCTTCGGGGACGAGAAGCTGATGCTGCTGCTGGCCCCGGCAGGGGACAGGGGAAAGGAAGCCGCCTTCACCAAGGCCCTGGAGGGGGTTCCCGGCATCACCGGGGTCCTGTCCTATGCGGGCACCGTGTCCCCGGAAATCCCCCCGGAGGTGCTGCCGGACAGCATCACCGGCAATTTCTATGACAACGGCTTCGCCCGCTTCATCCTCACCACCCGCCTGGCGGATGAAGGTCCCGACACCTTCCGGATGATTGAGGATTTGCGCCAGCTGTCCCACGAGCATTACCCCGAAGACAGCCACCTGCTGGGGGAGGCAGCCATCAATTACGACCTGAAGGCCTTCATCACCGCAGACCGGATCAAGGTGCTCCTGGCCGGGATGCTGTCCATCGGCCTGGTGCTGCTGATCAACTTCAAAAACCTGTCCATCCCGGTGATTCTGCTCCTGATCATCCAGGGCTCCATCTGG